>DAOLOF010000012.1:0-8124 GCA_035416965.1 Candidatus Woesebacteria bacterium | reverse complement strand
CCATATGACTATCGAGAAACCAATACTCGTTCGACAGATAACAACCGATCAAGAAGAATCTTCTGGATGGGCAACACCGGTGAAACCATTAGCTATTGAGTTTCTAGGGATAGCAGCGATTGCTTCTTCGTGTGCAGTACCTCCTTCAGCAGCCACTCCAGAACCAGTTACTGCTCCAAAAGCTGTTGAAGGAGCAACTAGCACCCCTGGAGCAGAAAATACACTAGAGGTTGTTCCGACTCCTTTACCAGAGAGAATTCCTACTCCACCAGTCGGAGTCACGATTCTCAATGCTAAGGGAGATACTAGGACACTTGATCCTGAGACTAGTGGTGTCGATTATATATATCTTGGAGGAAATTTACCGCCTTCAACTATCGAAACAGATCAATATACTTTTCTTCCGACTGGAGAAGAACTAGGACAATATAACATTGAGACGGGAGAACTAGTTTTAGGAACAACAATTAGTGTTCCAGTGGGTCCGGCTTTTGGTTTAAAAGATGGAGCTGGCAGGATTGTAGTTGCGATTTTGAAAGAAAAACTTCAAGAGGCTATTGCTCATGCTGTTATTCCGCTGGTTAGCACTGGTGTTTCGGTTGCTCTTTCAGTTTCATTGGTAGGCGAATTAGCTGTTGGACCCCCAGGTATGTCAGCCCAAAGTTCAGTCGAATTATTAGCAATGGGACCTAGACAACAAGTTTTAGTTAATGAGAAAGGAGATGTCATTATTGTTAACCTTAACACTGGAGAAGAGTTGGTGGTGATGGTTAATCCCGAATCTACGGCCGATGCTCTTAATGGGACAAGCGGATTATCGAGCCGAGAACATACCAACTGTATTTATAACTGGACGTCTGCACAAATGCGTGCTATTAGAGACGGAGCAATGAAAGTGTATTTTGTTACGGAATCTGGAGGAGTAGCTATTAATCACGCCTATGGAATTTGGAATGGACGAGTGATCATGCCAAGAGGTATGTATTATACTCCCACTCCATCATTAACGCCGCAAGAGATTCTGTCAGCGAAAGAAGCAGGAACTGCAGCTGACATTACCGAAGCAGTGAATAGAGATCTCGCAAGATGCGATTATAGTCCCCCAACCTGGGGAGATTAGTTCTAAATCAATTTTTTAGTAGCTAATTGTTATCTTGGGGAGTGCTTTGCAATTTGTCTCACTTCCTTCTCGATAAACTTATCGATTTCACCATCTAGAACCCCCCGAGTGTTGCTAGTTTCAAACTGAGTACGTGTATCTTTCACCAATTGATACGGATGAAGCACATAATTGCGTATCTGAGTTCCCCAACTGGCGTTATGGTGATGCCCCTTTTCTTGATTAAGTGATTGTTGGAGTTTTCCTTCCTCAATCATGGCCAGTTTGGCTTTTAGAATTTTGATAGCTGTTTCTTTGTTTTGGGCTTGAGAACGTGAGCCTCTGCTTTTGACAGTAATCTGAGAGGGCAAGTGAGTTAATTCTACAGCTGTATTTATTTTGTTGACTGCCTGACCCCCTGGTCCTCCGGCTCTGGTGAAGCGCCAATTGAGATCCTCATCTCGTAGTTCTACTTGATGGTGTCCAGAGATAACAGGCAAAACCTCCACTAATGCAAATGAAGTTTGGCGCAAATTATCGGCGTTAAAAGGACTTAGCCGCACCAGGCGGTGGGTGCCACGCTCATGTTTAAGATAGCCATAAGCAAAGGGTGCAAATACTTCAAAGCTTACTTCTTTAATACCTGCTTCTTCTCCGGGAGTTTCATTAAGCAGTTGATATTTCCAACCCTTGCGTTCAAAAAATCTCTGATACATTCTCTCAAGCATCTGTGCCCAATCCATTGCCTCTGTCCCTCCTTGTCCTGGGTGAATTGAAAGAATTGCCTGATTCTGATCAAATTTGCCACTCAAAAATTGAGTGATTTGCAGAGAGTTCACTAGCTGGTTTAATTCGCGTTCCAACTTGTGTTGTTCCTGAAGTAGTTGTGCTATGTCTGCATCTTTATCCATGTCTGACGATTCCTGTTGAAGCAAGTAACAAGAATCTAAATCGACCATCAACTGTTCCAGTTGGCGAAACTGCTCAAGTTGGGATTCCGTAGCGGCGAGCTGTTGCATTATCTCCTGAGACTGAGGCTGGTTCCAAAACTGCGGACCAGAAGAAAGATCCCGCAACCGCTTCTGCTCCAGCTGAAGTTTGGCGATCTTTTCTGTGTCTAATAACTGTTGAGCCTTGGTTAACAACTCGGTGCTGGATTTAGTATCCGCTGGCATATTATCAGAAAATTTCTTTTTTATTGGTCAACATTATAGCTGATCACTTTGCTTTGTTAGTAACCAGTCTTGAGTAAGGACTGTTTCACTGACTTGTCCGAAATAATTAAAGCGATAAGTTGTCGGCGGCAAACCTGGTTGCCGGACAATAGTCCAGCTTTGATCTGGCGATAATGACTGTTGTGGCTGGAGTTGAATTATGCAATTAGTTGATGTTTGTTCTGGCAGTGTGATCAAAAACCCAAACTGAGTTGCCTTGCCTTGTGTCGTGTTTAGAGTGGATTCTTCCTCCATTTCTACAACTTGGCCGTTACAAAGGAGCTGAGCCTGGGAGATAGGCAGATTGGTGATTAAGCGCAAATAATTGACATAACCCAGATGAGAAGCTTGGTGTAAATCTTGATTATTTTCGATAATCTCTTTTTCTGATTGGTTAAGGGGTTGATTGTCATTAAAAATATCAACCTGTATCTTGAGTAATGATGAGCTAAACTCAAGTTCAATTTGTCTGGATACTGCTTGATTTGCTTTATTAATACCCACATTTGACTCTAACAGGTAAAGGTAATAATCACTCTGAATGTTTAGATTGCCGTCAAGACGGTAGGTAGTAGCAAGTTCCTGAATGCTGGGAATGGAGCTATAAATTAAGATCTGTTTTTGCTGAGCCTGAATGGAGAGTGTTTGCCATAATTTAAGCCACTGTTGTGTTGGTAGGCTGGCCATTTTAAGCTTCAGTCCTATAAAAAATTCTTTGAAAAACATTTTTTTTTGTTTATCACCTGCAAAAAAATCAGATCGAGATTGTCTGGCAAGTTTTACAAAGTTGTCGGCATAAACGGTCTGTTTGGTATCGAGCAACTCGATAGGTCCAATGGCGGCTAATAGTTGCTCAATAAGGGATTGATTAAGAGCAACAACAATGTCTGGGGTGGGGACCTCTAATTTTTCGAAAAATCTTTGAATAGTCTGGCCATTTTGTGAAAACTCCGCTTCCCAATTGGCATCGGCCAAAGTTAGTCCTCGTCCTGAGCTTAAATAATGAGCAACTCCGAGAGGCGCTGGTTGAAGATAGGGGGCTCGGTTAGCCAAATCATAAATATCATAAAATTGAGGCTCATCGATTACTTGATTGTCAATTTTTATCCAAGCCACAGAACCAATAAAACCACCGCTGGCACGCAGTTCATCGCTGTTTTGCATTAATATTAGGATATTTGCCGAGTTATTGAGGCCAAGGCGATACAATGTAATTACCATGGGCAAGTTATTTCTGAGTTGTGTCAGCCAAGATAGCTTAGAGCCTACTATTTTCTGGCGAAAACTACTGGCGTTGATCCATTGATAAATAATCTCAACTGATTGTTGTAATTGTTCCAGAGTGATCAATCCATCGGGTGTAAAACTTTTTTGAACAGATGATTGTTCTGGTAAGACCACATTAGTCGCAATTGTTTGAAGTTTGGGTATAGACTGAATGATTCTCAAACCCTGTCTCCACATTTCAATAGTTGGGTGATCAGATCCAACTAAAAACCCGGCAACTTTAAGAGATTGATCACTACCAACAACCCAAAACTGAGCCTGTTTAAGTTGATGACGGCTCAAGCAATAAACACTTGCCGTGGTCAAAATTAAAGCGACCAAAAAGCTAAGGATTAATCCAAGCAGATACATCCCAATTACCATCTTCACTACTTGCCGGCTCTTTTTTTTGATATTAATTTTATTCATAGTTATATTTGAGCAATCCCTTGATTGATCTCAAATTCAAAGACTTGGGCTGTTTATCTTGTCTTTCTTGACTATAATTAAGCATATCAAAAAGTAAAGCGGGATGATGTTTCAGTTATTGTGAGATCTTTGTTTTTCTAGGGTTGACTGGGCTAGTCAAAAATTTTTTGAGCGACATGTCAAAAAAATTACCAACTTTATTACCAAAAATCATCATATTACATGGTTGGTCTTTTGAGCCTGATCTCAAAAATCGATGGCAAGCTGTAATTAAAGGTCTTGAGGCTCAAGGACTGTTGGTGGAATACTTGGATTTGCCTGGGTTTGAAATTTCTCTGAGTGAGGCGAATGTTCATTTGAAACAGTTGGGCGACAAAAATAATCAGAACAAACGATCTTTTCAAAAGTCAAGCAACCTTTCAAAAACAGGTGGCGATGGTTGGAGCTTGGATGAGTATGCCCAGTATGTGCTTTCTTGCTTATCTAAAGAATCTAATGTGGTGATACTGGGTCACTCTTTTGGTGGCCAGTTGGCGGTAAGAGTGGCTGTTACTCATCCTTCTTGGCTCAAAGGACTGATTTTGATTGGGCCGGCTGGTATTGTCGATCGTAGTTGGCCAAAGATTTTCAAGCGCTCTCTTTTTTCTGGGTTGTCGATTTTTGGGAAAAAGCTTCTTTTGGGTGCTGGTGTCTCCTCCTCTCACTCTTTTTATCAATCTATGCGTCAACTATTTTTGCAACTTGCTGGGGCCACTGACTATCGTCTCTCTTCGACTTTGATGAAAAAAACGATGAACAAAGTATTGTCAACAGAAATACTGAATGATTTGGATGATATTGATTTGCCCAGTCTGATATTTTGGGGAACACGGGATCGATTTACACCAGTAAAGCATGCCTCTCTTTTCGCTTCGCGTCTTTCACATAGTCATTTAGTGATTTTAGAAGGAGACGGCCATCGGCCATACTTCACTCAGCCAGACATGCTTCTTTCACACATCAGTCATTTTTTACTCCATTATGTGGTGTAATTTTATTCTACTTGCGATATTTTTTGGGCTATGGCTTACTCGTTGGTCTCGTTGGCTAGCTATCTTTCAACAGAAAGAGTATCGCTGGGATAGAATCATGGCCTATCTTGGCACCGCATCAGGCCTAGAAGATCTTTGGCGATGGTGGCCTCACCCTAATCAGCTCACTCAAAACGGATTCAAGCGTCCCAAACTGACAGCCAGAGTAGGCTTGTTGGCACTCCTTTCTTTTCTGATTACTTTGGCAACTGTTTTGGTGATATGTCGGTTATCTTGTGAAATTTTTGGTTTGATTTTATTGATAATGGTATGGTTTTTGCCAGTTGTTATTGCATTTTGTAACTTTCCTGTAAGTTATTTTGTCAGAATCTTAACCAGAGTGTTTTTGCTATTAGCGGCACGGAAAATCAGCGCAAAAAAGCCTTTAATAATTGGTATTACTGGCAGTTATGCCAAAAGTAGTACTAAACATTTGACTGCTTTTCTTTTATTAATGGCTCAATCAGTGCTTGTTTCACCACGATCGGTTAATACCCCATTGGGGGTGGCAATCTTTCTTTTACGGCATTATCGCCATCAGCCGATGATTGTGCTGGAGTATGCTGCTTACAAGAAGGGAGAGATAGATTTGTTGGCTCGACACTTTCCGCCTTCTTTGGTTGCAATTACTGGTTTAACAGCTCAGCACCTAGCTTTGTTTGGAAGTGTTGAAAAAATCATTGAAGCCAAATCAGAGCTAATTATGGCGATGACACCACAGGGGAGTGTCTTTTTTAATCCTCGTGACAAGGGAGCTATGCAGATTGCTGAGTTAGGTCAAAAAAATTGTCCTCACCAGGTATTGGTTCAATCTTATACAGATGCAATTTTGCCTTGGCAGTATCAGCAAGTCGGGCTTAATCAGTTTGGTCAACTGTACTTTTCATTAGAGGGCAAAAAGGTTCAAACACAGCTGATGGGCTCTCATTATCTTAATGTGGTTCAAGGGGCAGTTGCGCTAGCCAAGGCGGCAGGTTTAAACATAAAATTGATCAGAACTGGTTTGGAGCAATTTAAACCAGATCGAAGCTTTATTCATCTTATTCATGACTCACGAGGTTTTGCTCTCTTAGATGATGGCCGCACTGCTAACCCCGCTGGTTTTGAGGCGGCTCTGCAATTGGCTATCAAGCTCAGGACTTCTCTTCATAAAAAAAGATTGATCTTAGTTACGTCGGGTATGATTGATCTTGGTTCTCAAGAAGAATCGATTCATCACCAGCTTGCCCAAGCAGGTTGCGAAGAGATTGATATGGTGATTTATTTGGATAAATCAGGAAAAAATGTATTTAAAACCATCTATCAAGACCGATTACTAGAAGATCTTGACTCAATCTGGCAATTGCTTCACAATCTAAAATCCAACGACTTGGTGTGGGTGGAAGGCCGCTTGCCACCCCAAATTGCACATTATTTAGGAGTATCACAATGATTTTTAACAGTTTGGGCGCAAGTTATGACTGGGTTGACTGCTGGTTAGCGATCAAGGAACTAATATGGCCAAATCAACAATCTAAACCAAAACTCCAAAAACTGCTTTCTCAACAGTTTGATGGTAAAGCCAGATTGCTATTTAATGGTCGAGATGCTCTTGAATATTGTCTAACTGCCTATGGAATAGGTGAAGGAGACGAGGTGCTAACCCAAGGCTTGAGCTGTGCTTCTCTAGAGGAGGCAATCCAGCGCGTTCAGGCAAGAGCCGTTTATATGGATCTTGATCAGCAATATCTTGGTGTTACCAAACTTCAGCTTCAACGGGCTTGGTGCCGAGCCAAAAAGCCAAAAGCAGTAATTGTCCAGCACGGGTGGGGATATCCAGATCAATTAACCGAAATTGCGTTTTTTTGCTGTCAGCATAAACTAATTTTAATTGAGGATCTTGCCCAGTCGGTGGGTGCGCTCACTAGAGATAAAAAGGCGGTGGGTACTGCTGGCGATGCTCTGATATTCTCTTTTGGCAGAGACAAAATTTGGGACGGAATTTCCGGAGGGGCAGTAGTTTTTTGCAATCACTCTCAATTCAAGCCTCAACTACCAGATATTCCCGATTGGTTTGCCCAACCCAACGATTGGTCGCAAAAAAAAATAGTTCTAAAACTGCTGTTTTATCCGTTGATGACCGCTGGGGTTCGTTTGGGGTATCAACTAGGTATTGGACAAGCTCTTCATTTTCTTTTGCAAAAAATTAACTGGATGCAAAGTGCGCTAATCTCGCCTCATGCTCATTTTCAATCTTTTCCTGCTTACTTTGCGCCATTAATTTTAAGACGTTGGGAAGGTTTAGCTGATCAGATTGAAGCTAGAAGAGTTTTAGCTCAGTTTTATCATCAGCAACTGCAGACAGTGCCAAGAATAAAGGTGCTCACCAATGAAAAATATTTAAATCAGGCGGTTCATCTCCGTTTTCCTATTTTGCTTGATTCATCAGCTGATTTATTGAGTTTATTAGATCATTTTAAGCGTCACCATATTTACCTAGCTGATCGTTGGTATAAAGCGGTGGTGGATAGTGGTAGACAACCTTTTGCAAGCAGTTATCGGTCTGGGGAATGTCCAGTTGCTGAACGATGGGCAGAACGAGTGCTTAATCTACCCACTCATCGCTTGATCTCTCAAAAAAAAGCAGCTGTGATTGTGAGGGCAATAAAAACCTGGAGTCAAAAATAAATTGATGTATGACAAATTTTAATTTCAAGATTATTACCAGCAAGGGCGAATGGGAAAAGTTTGTAGCTGTTCATAACCAAGCAAATTTTTTGCAGTCATACAATTGGGCAGAGTTTGCCAGACGTTTACATAAAAACTATTTTTTGATTGGAATTTTTGCCGGATCTAATCAGATTGGTGCGGCTCTGGTAATTAAAGAACAAGCGCGACGAGGGGACTACCTCGCTTTGGCTGGAGGGCCACTTCTCGATTGGCAAGACAAAAACATTGGTTCTATTTTTGCCGGGCTAACTGATTGTTTAAAAAAGCTAGCTAGATCGGAAAAAGCTAATTTTGTAAGGGTAAGACCTCAACAACAAGACTCACCAGAATTAAGAAC
>DAOLOF010000011.1:852-8141 GCA_035416965.1 Candidatus Woesebacteria bacterium | reverse complement strand
CAAGGCCGCCACCAATAAATTGATCAGTGATCCTGAAGCAGCAATTAGTGCCGTATCTCGGATCGGATTTTTGAGATTATAAGGATCATAGGGAGCTGGCTTCCCCCAGCCAAAACGAGTAAAAAGCATAGCCACAACTCCCCAAGCATCAAGATGTGCTCGAGGATCAAGGGTGAGTCTGCCTTTGACTCTAGGAGTAGGATCTCCCAGTCTGTCTGCTGTCCAACAGTGAGCCCACTCATGAATAGTAATTGTCAACAATAAGCCTGGGAAAATAACTAAAAATAGCAATGGATAAGACAAGAATAGATTGATCATAGTAGTCAGTACTTTAGCGGATTCAACTTCGAGATTCAAGTTATTGATTAATTTTTATCTACCAGATTCTCAATGTGTATCGTACTATTTTTTCACTGCAATGATATCAATCTATATCTGATAATTTAAGATTTTGATAAGATTTGTATGATACAAATAAATTTTGTGTTATTTTTTACCAGCTTGTACAAGCTGGTTTTACGGGTATTAACAGCTATCAGCCTCAGAGTTCAAAAAACTCTAATCACCATGAGAGTGCTGATTATTGACGATGACAGCTACATATCAAGGGAAGCCAGACAAAAGTTGGTTCCTCATTTTGTGGTTGACAGCACTTCTCAGGCTCAGGGTCTTGCCAAGGCTTGCGCTCTTAACTATCGCGCAATTATCATAAGTTTATCAAAGGACATTTTGGCTGGAACCAATCTTATCAGGCAATTACGCTCTGAGCAGGTCAACTCTCCTCTTTTAGTTATCAGTCACACCTGTTCCAATCAAGAAAAAACCCAGATTCTTGATAGCGGCAGTGACGATGTGCTTGTTAAACCCTTTCATTGGGGAGAGCTGATCGCCAGATTAAACGCGCTTATTCGAAGAGACACGCTCCCCTTGTTTCAACCAATTAAAGCTGGACAGCTTTCACTCGAACTACCTTCCCACCAACTGTTTTTTCACTCAAAACCACTGATTTTAACGCGCAAACAGCGGCTGATTCTAGAATGCCTAATTATTCATCACTGTCGAGCTGTCTCAAGAGATACTTTAATCAATCATGCTTGGGAAGATGAGTGGACTCAGCGTAATAACCTTGATTCTCAGATCTGTTATCTACGAAGAAACCTTCGGTTGCAAATTGGCTATGATCCCATCTGCACCGAACACTGTTTGGGATATCGATTAAAAGACAATTAATAATTGGAGATAATCTATTTTCTGAGAATACCGCTCATCAAGACGAAAACAGATCAAAAAACCAACTGAGAGCTACTGACAGCAGATAACTGAAAAAATGAGTGGTTTGGTAAGAGATGTTAAAACCTATTTAACTAGTTAAAAACTGTCTATCAAGTTTTCAAATTGTGTCTTAATCTTCTGATTTTTATTACCATCATACTCTAGAAATAATGACAGGCTTCTTTCTTTATCTGAAAAGAGTGTTCGTTCAGGTCCAGCAATAATCAATACTGATGTAATCTCTTGACCTGTCGCTTCTTTAATAAAATTTTATCTTGAACTTCCTTGCTTACAACTTTTAATTTGCCTGTACTTTCATCCAAACCTAATTCCCAAATTTCTAATGAAAAATTTACTTTTTTTTGTTATGTAGCTGAGTGAAAACCACTGGTTCACTTTGGACAAACTGAGTATTTTGATAATCGTTCATTGCTTTTGTCGGCTGAATATTTTTTGCATAAATATCAACATATCTTAATCAGAACAACCATTCAAAAGTAATTAATATACAAAAAGACGAAGCCATCACGGGGCTGATTATCTAGGTTTCAATTATGGAATTATTTACTGTGATTTTGGCTTGATTTATCAATCTTTTTAGAATGCAGGGCGGGAAGGATTTGAACCCTCACGAGAGGTTTTGGAGACCCCCATGCTACCATTAACATCACCGCCCTATTTGCTTCGACTCATTCAATCTATTTGAGTTATACTAACTCTTTCTTCTCAATCGATTGTGGACTCAATGAGCAACTAGTGCTGATTTTATCACACCTCCAGATAGTATAAACTATCTTCATTATTAACCCTAATATGCCATCATCGCTCCACCCAGCAAAAACCTACACTTTGCCGCTACTTGACCCTTTGTTGCAAAAAACCATGCAAAAAGACAAACGATATCTGGAAACTACCAGAATTCCTATCATAACTGTATCTGCCTCGTATGTTGAGGATCTTAAGGGTTTACATCACTTGCCCGAAAAAGACATTGCCCAAGACGTAGTGCTGTCACGAGCTCATTACTCCATGGCTTTAGCGGTCGCTGTTCAAGCTTGGCAAAAGAAGATAGATCCTTCTCAAGCCTGGATCGTCGATCCCACTAACTATGTCACAGCCAAGGATTGGTCAAGGGTGATTTTTACAGAGACAGTGGGCAAAGTCTTAGCTCGTGTATCTCCGCTCAAAAAGATGAAAGACCTAGTAGATCGGTTTGGTCGAAACCAGCTACCAATTCTCTCGAGTATTTCTGCCCCTCTTTTGTATTTAACTCAAGACATTGTCAGACCTATCTTGTCCATGCACATCGCTTCGGGTAACATCCTCGCCGCTCAAGGTAAAACAGTAGTGCAAATGATTACCGACCCTCATGTTAGAGCCGATTACCTCAATGAAGCAGAGCGAAAAAACATGTTTTTCTTAGTTTTTGATCAACAAACAAAGACTGATTTTATAGAGAAAGCAGAATTATTGAACAAAAAAGTTGATCAAAATCGAGTGATTGTCACTGGACCACCAGTCGATCCAAGAGTTGTCCAAAACGTACAATTTAAACAAGTATGGCAAGATAGTACTGATCACCCGAAACCACTGCGATTATGTTTCACCACCGGTGGTTTGGGTACAAATAAAAACGAGATTAAGGAACTGCTTAAACAGCTCTTGCCGAAGCTTAATAAAACACCTCAGTCATATCAGCTTTTAATTTATGCTGGCACTCATCTAGATTTTGTAAAAATGGTGCGTCAATTGACCGACAAACACAATCTGGCACTCAACCAAATTACCTGCCACGATCCAGCTTCTTTTGGTATTAGGGCAAAACTAGTGACTCCTGCTATTATCCAAAAATTCAAAAAATCACTGGAAAAAGCTCCTGTCTCAATCATTTACCATCCTCAAGTAGTAGATGCCAACGAGCTTCTCACTCACCTAGCCTTCCCCTGGGCGGACGGATTTATAAGCAAACCATCAGGCGATATGGCTTACGACGCCGTGATGAGCGGCAGCTTTCTCCTAACCCTTCAAGAATGGGGCGAGTGGGAACACAATATTCGTCAGTTATTTACCAACTTGGGAGTAGCTAAACAGGCAGAGACAGACGATATTGTCGAGCAACTTGAACAACTCAAGAAAACCAACTCAAGTGGAAAATCATGGATCACTCAAGCAATGAGCCAAACCAAACAACTCGAACCTCTTTTTTATCAAGGCACAAAAAATATTGTCGAGAATATCGAAAAAATTGGTTTGCTGAACCAGCCCAAACAACTGAAATAGTTACTTAAGCTTCTTGGCCATTTTGTGAGGAGTCACCTTGTTGCAGTGAGCACAAAACTTATTGAGAGGAAAAGTTCCCTCTTTATTGAGTTGTTTTTTGAGTGTCTCGTTGTTTTTGTTGTACTGGGTAATGTAATTAAAGTTACCACAGACGGTGCACACCAACCCTACCGGTTGTCTTGGTCCTTTTTTCTTTGATGCCATATGATTGCTTCCTTGTTGTTGAGTATATATTCTAATTTAGTCTTTATCTGAGTAGTTTGAAACAGCTCAAGTAGAGATTAATTGCAGCAGGTATTGTAACACAAAATCCAGAGCCAACGGTGAGACTCGAACTCACGACCTGCGGTTTACAAAACCGCTGCTCTAACCAACTGAGCTACGTTGGCAATTTGGGAGTGTCACAAACAACACACCAACCCAAGCTTGAGCCGAAGATGGGAATCGAACCCATGGCCACCATCTTACCAAGATGGTGCTCTACCCCTGAGCTACTTCGGCACAATTTTTATCGCTTTCTTCTTAATTGAATAATTGAGTTCGCACTTTTAAGCAACAAGAGTTTGAGATTTTAACAGATGCAGATCAGAGCTTCCAGTTGCTTTCTATCCAAACGGTGAAACATACTTCTGCAATTTTTCAATTTGGCCAAACTCAACACAATTTTTCAGGATTTTGTAACCTTTAACCGCCAAATGTGGGAGATAACAATGTTCCCGCAAAATGGAAGGTGGGTAGGGCGCTGATAGCTCCACGGAGCGATCAGACAACCCATCAACCCTTTCGAGAACTGTTCAGGAAAAATTGCAGTTATCCCCCACAGTTGACTGTTAAAGATCGTTTTAGCTTTTGTGCCCCACACTCGGCTCTACTCCATAAGTAGAATACGAATATCACACTACATTATAGCCAATTATGCAATTAATTTCAGCTAACTATTTTCCAAGAATAAAGTACGCAACTTGACCTATCTAGGATAAATCGAGTATTCTAATAGATATACACTAATCAGAAGCATTGATAACAATGTTTGTTAATATATGACAAAAAAAAACAATCCTTTTACCGAAATTGCCCGATCCTTAGATATTCATCCCGCGGCCGTCTTTGCCGCTCTGGTGCTGATTGTTTCTCTGGTAGGAGTATATGTGACCAGTCAGGCCACCTTGCAAAGCCAGAGCACACTCAGTCGGGCACGGACAACATATTCCACTGTGGGATGTAATCAGGCCTGTGCCAACAATCGATACTGCGAAGCTAATCATTTTTGCTATCAGGGCAAATGCCGTTTAGCCAGTAATCCCTCAGGTGAAACCTGCACTCCACTCAGTACCAAAGATGCCAGCCAAGATCCTTCTCAAAAAGGCTATGATCCCAATTTAAACTCTGAGTCTGAACAAACAAAAAGCCCTGATCAGTCAACTGCTGAAGCCGAACCAAAGTCAGATGTTTCTATTGCAGAAAATGCCCCCAAGCCAACTCCCCTCTCCACCAATAGTCTTAAGGTAGCTTTCGTGTTGGGTTTGGGACTGATTGGCTTGATGGTAATCTTGGGTATCAGTAGTTTGTTTTCCGAAAACAAGACTGTCGGCACAATAAACAATAAAGTCAAAACAACAGATTTTTCTAATCTCGAAAAAGAAAAAGCAAAAACTAAAAAACTGGAGATTAAAAAGACAGAGACGATTAAGTAAAAGATCAGCCTCTTATCTTCGTCATCAAGTATTCCTAACCTCAGTCTTTATGGTTATGTTGTTAATCCGGTCATTATTCATAATAAATTTGTGATAGAATACTCGTTTTAACATATCAAGAGACACATAAAAAAAGACACATAAAAACTTACTGTTAATATGGAGTTCATCCGCAAGTATTTAGCTCAAGTTGCCAGCGAAATCAAAAAAGTGAGCTGGCCTTCCAAGCAGCAAACTGTCAACAAAACCACTTTGGTTATTATTGTCAGCTTGGTTGTAGCTACTTATATTGGTTTAACAGACTACTTACTCCAATGGCTGATGCGGACATTAGCCTAAACTGGGTGTCAGAAAAATAACTTGGAACAAATATATTAGATTTATCAGAATACACACTATCAAGTACTCATGCCAAAGAAAAATAACTCCCCTGCTCCACAAGACAACTTAACACAAGCTGCCAGCGATCAAACCGATCAAGGCGCCACTTCAGCAATTGAAGTCCCCGAAGTCCAACAAGTTGAGGTCAATGACCCCAATCTAGTGCGAATTGCCGATACCGACAACGAAAAAGCTCGCTGGTATGTGGTTCACACCTACTCTGGACGCGAAAATAAAGTAGCTGAAACACTCAAACAACGAGCCACCACTCTCAACTTAACAGACAAAATTATTAAGGTGCTGATTCCCACCAGAGAAAGAATTCAAATTAAAAAAGGCCAGCGTAAAAAAATGGTGGAAAAGGTATTTCCAGGATACATGTTGATTAATATGATCATGGACGATGAGTCTTGGTTGGCTGTGCGTACTACTCAGGGAGTTACGGGTTTTGTCGGAGCTAGCAGCAAGCCCAACCCCATCCCCGCTTTTGAGGTCGAAGCTATTACTAAGTACGCTCAACAAGCTACTCCTCAATACAAAGCAGAGTTTTCAGAGGGCGAAGCAGTCAAGATCACTGATGGGCCATTTAACGAATTTTTGGGCACAGTTCAAAAAATCGATGAGTCAAAAGCTCAGGTCACTGTTTTGATCAACATTTTTGGTCGAGAAACACCCGTGGAGCTTGACTTCTTACAGGTGGAAAAGATTTAAGATATTCTAACTTTGGACATTGTTTATAACGATAATGTGATTTGCTTTTTTTTGAAGCGACAATGAGTCTAGCGTGATGTCATTTCCCCCGATACAACTTTCTTGCAGATTGATGTCTTCTTGCTTTTAGAATCTGAGACCATATTCTTCATCTCAATACAGTTGTAAAAGACTGCAAAAATAGATAGAATGAAGTAATTAATAGGGAACTATTCTCAACTCAGGGTATTTCCATTAAATTATAAATATACTGATATGGCTCAAGAACAAAATATCTCGCAACAATTGGCAGCCCTGCTTAGACCAGTGGCGGGTAATAACGTAGAAGATGAACCAAAAGACGGTAGTAGGTTCACTGTTGATTGCTTGACTAGGCAAAAAGATGAGACTCAAGCACAAGCTCAAGAAATCCTTAAAAATAATCGACAATTTTATTCACAACTCGCCGCGGCACTCTCCGGATATAACGGTTTAAACTTGGCAACTTTTGAAAACGTAATGAAACAACCAAAGCTGATTCCTCATGAGGTGGCGCGTCTGGTGGTTAAGTTAAACACTTATTTTACCAATTTGTCAGCACTCAGTCAAAACGATCTTGAGGTCATAATGATTGCTTTTTCTCAAACACTGGCTGGGTGGGAAGGTGGCAAGCGAAATGTTAGATTAGCTAGATGGAGTGCAGATGGTCTTGTCAGTCCCAGCATTGATAACGCCAGAAGAATTATAGAAGACCCTCGATTTACTAAGCTCATAGATAAAACTGGTAATGATAAATTGCAATTAATCGACTTGGTTTTCATGACACTTGTTGCGTGTCAAGATTATTATCAGGCTCTACAGTTGGTTCAATGGGCAGAAAGGAATCATCATTATAGCGCAATTTTGTCAAAGCTGAGTCCAGTACTTGATAAGCTCATTCAAGCACAAGCTGGTGCATTTAATAGAAGACTT
>DAOLOF010000011.1:0-842 GCA_035416965.1 Candidatus Woesebacteria bacterium | reverse complement strand
GACTTCTGGGAGCATTATCGCTAGTTAATGATCCTAACCAATCAGACAAAGCTGTAAATATTACTGATCCAACAAACATAGCGAATGAAGCTCGAAAGGCACTTATACAGCTAGGTGAGAGAGGTGTACTAGAATGGCAAAGACAACAAGAAGTTATCAGTCTCTATAAGTTGGTTCAAGAGTTGGATCCGACTTCTTTACAAACCAGAATCCGTACTATTCTAGCTGAAGATGGTCAGCCTTCCACAGATCTTCAGGCTCTGGAAAAATTTGGAGATGAGTTGGCACGCAAAATTGCCGTTGCTTTACAGGTAAATCAACTATTATCGTCTTTGGTGAGGGCAATTCATCCCGAGGTGACAGCTCAACTTGAATTGCAAAAAGCTCAAAGCGAAGCTACAGGACACACTGGGGCACTCACCGCGTTTCCAGAAAATGAATTGGTGGCTTCATATGGACGTGAATTCCAAGAAGCTGAGACAGATGAAAGAAAGCTGATTATTGCCAAACCAATGCGCCCGAGTCAATTTGCAGATCTGCTTAGAAATCCTGACTCTGGTTTTAATTTACGCGCTCTGATCAGTTACTTGAAAAATCCAAAATTATTCTTCTCACTTTTAAATGAGGAGACATCTAGGAGTGAAAATCCTAATCAAAAACAACAGGCAGAGACCGCCAAACAAATCGTTTTGCGACATCTAGCCGCTGGATTGGATTGGCTACAAAGCATGCGTGATCGAAGGCTTGCAGATTACAACCCGTTATTAGAGGAACTTGCCACGACTCTCGGTACAGATGCTATCACTCGTCATAATTTTGAACAATCATATCATACATTCGAA
>DAOLOF010000010.1:0-8387 GCA_035416965.1 Candidatus Woesebacteria bacterium | reverse complement strand
ATTGAAAAGGTTAAGACGCAGGGCCAGAAAGCAGTCGCTCTTACCGATCATGGCAATATGTATGGTGCCATCGAATTTTACAATTTGTGTCAGAAACAAGACGTTAAAGCCATTGTTGGCTGTGAAATGTATATGGCAAGTGAGGATCTCGCCCAAAAACAACAACATCTGGGTGAGGATCAGGCACATCTCACCGTATTGGCTCAAGATACTCAGGGTTATCACAACTTGATGAAATTAGTCAGTTTAGCTCATTTTGAAGGTTTTCACTATAAACCCAGAATTGATGAAAAACACCTGTTTGAACACGCCAACGGTCTAATAATCTTAACCGGCTGCATGAACGGAGTATTTGCTCGTCTCATCCGGAATCATCACTTTGATAAAGCAAAAGAGATGCTCGATCGCTATCATCAGGTTTTTGATGATCGACTCTATGTCGAGATCCAAAACCATTTTCTGCCAGAGCAAAAAGAACTCAATCATGAGTTAATCACTTTGGCTCGCCAACATGGATTACCCCTGGTTGCAACCAACGACGTTCATTATCTTGAGGCAGATGATGCTGAAGCCCAGGATGCCTTGTTAGCTGTGGGCACCAGAAAGCTGATATCTGATCCTGGCAGACTCTCCATGCTAAATACTCCTGAATATTACTTAAAATCGCCCTCACAAATGTCGGAAATCTTCTCCGAATTGCCTGAGGCGATCACCAATACCCTTGCAGTCGCTGAACGATGCAATCTTACCATTCCGACCGGTCAACTGATTTTTCCCGAATTTCCGCTCCCAAAAGGCGAAAGCGAATCATCATTCTTAAGACGTATCACTACCGAAGGATTAATTAAGAAATTTGGACAGATCGATCAAAAAACTCAAGATAGACTCGATTATGAGCTACAAGTGATTCATGATAAAGGCTACGATACTTATTTTCTTGTTACTCACGATTTTGTGAAATGGGCCAAGGATCATGGGATTGGAGTGGGACCAGGCAGAGGTAGTGCTGCAGGCTCGATAGTTTCTTTTGGATTAAATATCACTACCATTAATCCATTTGAACATGGTTTGCCCTTTGAGCGTTTTCTCAACCCTCAACGACCAACTCCGCCTGATATAGATATGGATTTTGCTGATGATCGGCGCGAGGAGGTAATAAACTATGTAGCTGATAAGTATGGTCATGATGTTGTCGGTCATGTCATTACCTTTGGAAGAATGGAGGCTCGAGTAGCTGTGCGAGATATTGGTCGGGTCTTAGGCATGCCATACGAAGAACCTGATCGAATTGCAAAACTCATCCCCAATAATCCACCAAAAAAAGTCAAGCTAAAAGATGCTATTGAGACGGTACCAGAATTAGGTGAGTATTACAAGCAACCCAAATATCGAAAACTGCTTGATTTGGCAATCAAGGTTGAGGGCACTGCTCGTCATAGTAGCGTGCATGCCGCCGCTATTATCATCGCTGATAAACCATTGCCATGGTATACTCCGATTCAAAAAGATGGTAAAACTGGCGACACTGTCACCCAGTATGATATGTACTCTCTGGACTGTAATATTAATGATGATGCGCTTGGATTGATTAAATTTGACTTCTTGGGCCTGCGTAACTTGTCCACCATTCAAACAACCGTAAACTTAATCAGAGACACTCAAAAGAAAACCCTTGATTTGGATAATTTGCCGCTTGATGATCAAAAAACATTTGAGTTAATTAGCAATGGAGAAACAACGGGCATCTTTCAGTTGGAATCAGCCGGCATGAGACGGGTAGCACGCACCCTCAAACCATCTCAATTTTCAGATATAACCGCTATGTTAGCTCTATATCGACCAGGCCCAATGGAGCTAATTCCTCAGTTCATTGAAGGCAAACATCATCCTGATTTAGTCACTTATCCTCACCCCAGTCTTAAACCAATTCTTGAAGAAACATATGGCATCATGGTTTATCAAGAGCAGATTCTGCAGATTGCTAATGTTATGGCCGGTTTTAGTCTGGGAGAGGCAGACATTTTACGCAGAGCAATTGGTAAGAAGAAGAAAAAAATTCTTGATACCAACAAAAAACGGTTTGTTCAGCAATCAGTTAAAAAAGGATATGATCAAGCCACAGCCGTGAAGGTTTGGGGGTTTATTGAGGCTTTTGCAAATTATGGTTTTAACAAATCCCACGCCGCCAGCTATGGCATGATCTCATATCAAACTGCTTATCTTAAAGCTCATTATCCAGTGGAGTATATGACAGCTCTCATGAGCGTCGAATCAAATTCCACTTCAGCCAATAGGGATGAAAAGGTAGCTATTGCAACTGAAGCCAGCAAGCAGATGGGTATTAAGATTTTGCCTCCAGACATTAACTGCTCAGGACTGAACTTTGCCATTGAGCCAGATCCCAACTCTCTAAACTCTCAAGCAATTCGTTTTAGTCTGAGTGCAATTAAAAACGTCGGCGATGCAGCCCTGCAAAATATTATTGACACTCGCCAGCAACATGGCGATTTTGTATCATTCACTCAATTTGTTCACTTGACCGATGGGCGCAAGGTTAACAAAACAACATTGGAGTCACTTATTAAAGTAGGAGCAATGGATCGCTTCGGCACAAGAGCCAGCATGCTGGAAAATCTTGAACAAATTCGCCAAACTGCATCTGGATTTACTTCAGCTGATGAACGCCAAGATAACTTGTTTGCTGATATTGGGCATCAAGCTACTAATATTCAAGATAGTTTTCCCCAAATACCGGAATATCCACAAAAAGAACTGCTCTCGTTTGAGAAGGAACTGTTGGGTTTGTATCTATCCGACCATCCCATGGCTGATGCTCTTGAAGCCGTCACTGCTAGAGCAAATAAAAAGATTTCCGATATCGATCCTGTGATTAACTTAGGTAGTACTTACTTGTTTGGAGGAGTTATTACTTCTTTGCGTGAAGTGCAGACTCGAAAAGATTCAAGATCAATGTGTTTTGGCACTCTTCAAGATCAAACTGGCTCACTACGTTTTGTGGTTTTTCCAAAAACATTTCAGCAATACGGAGCCTTATTGACTGTTGACCAAGTTGTTTTACTGAAGGGCAAGATAGAATCTAGAGAAGGAGAAATAAATTTAATTGTTGAGAAGGCAGTGGTAGCAGATCAACCACAAATCGAAACCGAAGCCATCAATGCTCACGAAATTTTTATTCCGCGCAAAACCTCCAGAGAGACTCTGGAAACTCTCGGCAAAATTCTTAAGGCTCAGCCAGGGAAAGACCAAGTAATAATTGTAATTCCAAACGGAGGAAAACCGCGTCGACTTAAGCTCCCTTATACTGTTAATGTTTCAACAAAGCTTTTAGCTTCAGTTGAAACTCTGCTTAACCAATAGTAAGTATGAATTCCTCTTTTTCCATATCAACCCAAAGAATAATTGAACTTCAGACACTGGCTAAAGAGGCTCGTATCAAGGTTTTAAACATGATTGATCGAGCCCAGTCAGGTCACCCTGCAGGCTCTTTGGACTTGACCGAGATTATGGTCTCCTTGTACTTTGAGGTCTTGAATATTCGCCCAAACCAGCCTCAATGGCCTAAAAGAGATTATCTGTTTTTATCCAATGGCCACATTTGTCCCATTCTCTATGCCTGTCTTAACATGAGAGGCTTTTTCCCTGCCATTCAGCTTCAAACATTACGCCAAATTAATTCAAAACTCCAGGGTCATCCGAAATTTGGGCTCCTTAGCGGAATCGAGAATACTTCAGGATCGCTCGGTCAAGGTCTCTCTCAAGCTTGTGGACTCGCTTTAGCGCTAAAACGAGATCATCAACCCAATCGCGTCTTCTGCATTATGAGTGACGGTGAACAGCAAGAAGGACAAATCTGGGAAAGTTATCAATTTATTAATAAGTATCAACTCAATAACCTAGTAAGCATCATTGATCGCAATCAAATACAAATTGAAGGCATGACTGAATCGGTAATGCCTCTCAATGATCTTGAAGATAAGCTACACGGGTTTGGCTTAAACGTTATTCAAATTGATGGTCATCATTTCCCCGCTATCATGAGTGGTTTTTTTCAAGCTTCTTTAAGCACCAATCCCTGCGTGATCATTGCCAACACTACTCCTGGTAAAGGAGTCTCATTCATGGAGAATAATTATCAATGGCACGGAAAAGTACCCAACAAAACTGAACTAGCTCAGGCCATTAAAGAGTTAGAACAAGCATAGCATGACTACACTCGCCACTCACCAATCACTCAGTCTTGCCACCAGAGACGGCTTTGGTCAAGGCATGCTGGAACTTGGAGCTACCAACCCGCTTGTATATGCCCTTTGCGCCGATCTTACAACCAGCATGAGATTGTCTGAATTCGAAAAAAAGTATCCCGATCGCTTTGTCCAACTTGGAGTGGCAGAACAGAACATGATGGGAGTCGCCGCTGGACTAGCTCTTGTCGGCAAGATTCCGTTTGCGGCCAGTTTTGCGATTTTTAATCCAGGCAGAAATTGGGAACAACTTCGCAATAGTGTTGCCTACAGCGAGCTCAATGTTAAAGTCGTCGGAGGACATGCTGGCCTTTGCACTGGTAAAGATGGTGCAACTCATCAATGTCTGGAGGATATTGCGCTTACCCGTGTTTTGCCAAACATGACTGTCGTCGTGCCTTGTGATGCCAGGCAGGCAAAAGAAGCTACCTTAGCTTTAGCCAATATTAATGGTCCTGCTTATCTTCGACTCTCCACTCAATTGATTCCTAATCTCAATCACACGAACAAGTTTGAGATCGGCCGTGCCCAAAAACTGCAATCAGGGTCAGATATAACTATTGTCACCTGTGGCGATAGTGTTCACGACACCCTAACAGCCGCTTCTTCTCTTGAGAAAAGAGGCTTTTCCGTTGAAATTCTCAACTTACATACTCTCAAACCAATCGATCAAACTACCATTATTGAAAGTGCAAATCATACCCATCGAGTAATCACTGTTGAAGATCATCAGCTGGCGGGTGGTTTAAGTTCAGCAGTATCAGAAATCTTCATCAAAGAACTAAATCGATCGCTTAATCCTTCATTATTTTTTGATTCCGTGGGTGTTCAGGACAAGTTTGGGGAATCGGGTGGAGGAGAGGAACTAAAGGCAAAATATAAAATTGATGCTTCTGCAATTTTAAAAAAAGCATTATCAATCTTAAATCGAAAATTATAAAGTTGAGATCTGAATCTGACTAACCTTTTCTGCCTCATCAATATCTGCATGAGCAAAAAATTGTTTTGGCCCCATAATATATTCTGGAAAAAGATAGTGAAGATCGTCAACAAGCACAGCTTTTTGTTTTTTTAGCTCACTAACGGTCCACCAATGAAAGGTCCCTTCCGGACAGCTTTTTCCCATTGGCAAGAGACGAGAAGATACTTCAATCACAAAGAAAGCAACTAGCCAATCCTGAGGATAACCTCCAGTGTTATGCAATAAACCAGCGAATCTTACTTGAGAAAGACGGGGCTTTAGACCTGTCTCCTCGGCTGTTTCACGGAGGGCTGCCGCAAGAAAATCTTCATTTTTCTCAACTTTACCTCCAACCCCATTAATTCTTCCTGCATCAACTACTCGATCAAAGTTTTTTTGGATAAATAAAAAATGATTCTGATGTCGTAGAAATACTGTCACTGCCGGTTGAAGCATGCGTGAGATTTGTTGTGTCATCTTAATGAAAGAATACATTCAAATATTTTAATGTTGGCACTTTTCGCACAAATATGTACCTCGACCCCCAATTTTAATCTTGGAAATGGGGCCAGCGCAACTTGGACAAATTCCATCTTTTTTACCATATACCGACAGAAAGTGTTGATGCTGACCAGACAAGCCGTCTATAGCCACATACTGACCGTCAAAAGTAGTCCCCTGGTGATCAATACCTGCCTGTATCACCATCCTTATCGATTCAATTAATTTAACTAGTTCATTTTTTGTAAGTGAGTTTGCCTGTCGCAAAGGATGAATACCCGCCATAAATAATGCTTCAACAGCATAAATATTGCCAACGCCTGCAATAATCTCATTATTCATGATAGCTTGCTTGATAGAAATTGTACGTGATTGCAAAGCCAAGCCTAAATAATTGGCGGTTAATTCTTGAGAATTCGCATCTGGCCCAAAAACAGAAAAGAGCTGAGATACATCTGAGTCACTCATTATCCTGATCCAGCCAAAAACCCTCAAATCATTAAAAAAGAGTTTGGAATTGTCTCTGAAATGAATCACGACACGAGTATGAGATGATGGTAGCTGGTGGATCCAGTCGGCAGTTGGGTGACCGCCGCCTATTTTGACTTGATCATCTTGGAAAATTAACTGACCAGTCATTTTGAGATGTATCACCAAGTTTAGAGAATGATCTAGCATTACTCGAATCAGCTTGGCTCGACGCACCACATCGAGCACTGGTTGTCCAATAATTCGATTGATTTCGCCGTGAAAACTTTTTTCCCTTAGAACTTCAATTTTTGCGATTGTTTTCCCCACAATAATCGGCTTTAACCGAGTGCAGATTGTTTCAACTTCAGGAAGTTCTGGCATACCAACGATTTGTTATAAGCGATGTTCTTTAGCATCAATTAAGCCACAGTCTTTGTACTTTAAACCGCTACCACAAGGGCAAGGACTATTGCGACCGATTTTTGCTTGGCGCACACCCTGACCAATCGTCGTAACTGAACCTGCATTTTTTAAGGCTTGAGCTAAATCAGAAGTAGAACCAGCCTTTGTTTTAGGAGCCAATACCCCGGTTGGAGTTTGAGCGTCTGCCACTTCTTTTGCCAAAGGTTCGTTAATATTCTCTTTCTGATATTGAGCCTGTTTGAGTAGTTCTTTGGAGGGCATGTCTTGAGGCCGTGCTGGGTGAATTCTAAAGACTCGCCTAGCTACTGTTGATTCAATTGTTCCGATCAACTCCTCAAACATGGCAAAAGATTCTTTTTTGTACTCAGCCAATACCGTTTGTTTGTCACCCCTTAGCCAAATACCGTCTTTCAATGAGTCCATTTGGTCAAGGTGGTCAATCCATTTTTCATCAATCGTTGAAAGAATTACATATCTCTCTAGCAAGCTCATCATTTCTGCACCAAGTGAAGTTTGACGCGACTGATAAACTTGATCAATAATATGAATCAGTTCATCTTGAATCTGCTGCACATCAGCCAAAGACACCATTTTTTTCTTAATTTTGGATTGAGAAGCTTCATCAAAAGGCACAATACTCTCAAACTCTGTCATCAATTGAGAGATTGAGTCCTCAGTTATTTCATCTTCAAAGAGTGATTGAGAAACCAGATCTTCCACAGCCTTGTGAAGATATCCTTTAATCTCTTGCTCAAGAGTAACGACATCAGTACCAGTTGAATCACTTGATAAATTATCTTTATCAGTAACTAAAGGATCAGCTAATTCCAACAACCGACGTCTTCTTTTGTAAATAATTTCACGATGCTTATTCATCACATCATCAAACTCCACCAGTCTTTTGCGCTGATCAAAAAAGAATGCCTCTACTTTTACTTGTGCCGACTCGATTGACTTGCTCACCATAGAGTGCTGAATAGGCTGATCCTCAGGAATCTTGAGCATCTCCATAACCTTGGAGATCTGCTCGCCCCCAAAAATACGCATAATCTCATCTTCTAAGGACACAAAAAACTGCGACATACCAGGATCACCCAATCGACCAGCTCTGCCTCTTAACTGATTATCAATGCGCCGCGACTCATGTCTTTCCGATCCAATCACACACAAACCGCCGAGTTTAACCACCTCATCGTGGTCGGTTTGCCATTTTTTCAGAGCTTGATCATATCTCGCCAAATCATAGTTGGCGGGATTAATGGCTGGTGGTAGTTTTAAATGCTGATATTTTTGAGGTAAACTCTGTTTTTTATTTGATTTTGTAGGAAGACGAAAATCTTTTAGCTCCGGCTGGGCTCCACCCAAAATAATATCTACTCCACGACCTGCAATATTGGTTGCAACAGTGATCATGCCTTTTTTACCGGCGTCTGCGATCACAAAAGCCTCTTTTTCATGATTCTTGGCATTCAACAAATTGTGTTTGATTTTTTTTCGAGTTAAAAAGTTGGAGATAATTTGATTATTTTCAATAGAGCGAGTTCCAATTAATATCGGCTGTCCCTGCTCATGAAGAGTAGCCACAAACTGGGCAATAGCTGAGTACTTAGCCGCTTGAGATTTATAGATCATGTCAGGCCGATCATCTCTCACCACTTGCCTGTAAGTAGGAATCACCACCACATCAGTGTGATAGATGGAGTTGAACTCATCTGCCTCAGTGGCGGCTGTTCCTGTCATACCCGCTAGTTTATGATACAAACGAAAAT
>DAOLOF010000009.1:0-8594 GCA_035416965.1 Candidatus Woesebacteria bacterium | reverse complement strand
CACCCTAGCTGGGGTGAAGATCGCTATGCTCCTCTTGGCACAATTGGTTCATTGACCGGGGAACTAAACAATTGTTACGTTTGTACTGAATCTGGATGGCAACACACTGATGATAAAACATGCGGAGTAATTACCAACTGCGCACCTTTATAAAATATAAATTGCATCAATTTAACTTGAGTCGTTTTTTGACTTTTTTCTTACATCTTTGCTATAATAGGAATGTCTAGTCATTAATTATTGTGTGTTAAATCATAAAAAAGGAGACGTTTATGAACAAATTGCAGAAAGTTGCGATGAGCGCGTCAGCCGCTGTTTCAGGTTTATTAGCCTCAGCAGGTGTAGCGATGGCTCAACTTGGAACTGTGGTTGTCCCAGAAAAAGGATTTGCCAAAAGCCTTGGCTCCATCTTTTCTAGCGCCTTAAATCTGGTTGTACTCATAGCCGCTGTGTTGGTTTTTCTATACTTAATTATGGGTGGTATCGAGTGGATTACTTCTGGAGGCGATAAAGGCCAAACCGAAAAAGCTCGAAATAAGATAACAGCAGCCATCATCGGTTTGATTATCTTAGCTGCTTCATACGCCTTACTCCAGTTAGTTTTGAGCTTGCTAGGCTTCACCGGCGGCATTAATGAGGTGTTTCAATTTGGAATTAAACCGATTAATAATTAATCGGTATTGCATTGAGCTTTTAACCCCCGCCTTTGCGCGGGGGTTTTTATTGGTTTGATTTGTTTTTTTTCTTGCCATCTTCACTCATCTCTTTCTGATTGAAGATACTTTTGATATAATTACTATTTGTGAGGCATAATTCAATAATGTCATTTCTCACCGGCTCGTTCATCAAGCAAGCTCATTTCTTTTTGATTGCTAGTATTCTGTTAAGCTTTTTTCACAGTATGGCTTCGCCAGTGCAAGCTCAAACCCAAGAATGGGGTGCAATTAATGCTGAGTGCGTAATTAATGATGTCGCCACTGTACAGGGTGTTATGTGCATGTTAGCCAATATAGTTTCGGTCAGCCTACCCTTACTAGGCATTGCTGGTTTTGTGATGTTTGTTTTTGGAGCAATCACACTATTGCTTTCTGGGGGAAACTCTCAATCAGTTGAAAGTGCAAAAAAAACCATGACCTGGGCTTTTGCGGGACTAATATTGGCATTAAGCTCCATTCTAATTATTCGTACTGTCGCTGATTTTACCGGCATCAATATGATAAATCGCTTTCTTATTCCCTCAAGCAACACGGGCGTGAACAACATGAATGAGTGGAACGATTTAGACTAATTGCATTTCTCTTTTTTTCACTTCTTGGCAAACTCTATTCAAAGGAATATTTATGAGACATGGGCTGTTTTTACTTCCCAAATCGCCTCTCGCGATTAAGATAATCATCGATCGCTTGATCTAGTTGTGTCTCATCAAAATCGGGCATAAGTACATTGGTAAAGTACAGTTCGGCGTAAACACTTTGCCAAGGCATGAACCCAGACAGCCGCTGCTCTCCTCCAGTACGAATAATTAAATCTGGATCTGGTAAGAAACTAGTGTCAAGAAAACCAGATAGTGATTGTTCAATTTGCGTTGTATTTAACAAAGCATGAGACTGTCCAGTCTGGTTGGCAGCTGCCAACTGGTCTAATAATTTTGAAACTGCTCTCGCTATTTCATCTCTGCCTCCATAGTTGAGAGCAAATGTGACCGTTAGTTGGTAATCGGTTCGACAGCTTTCTTTTAGTTTTTTTATGCTCTCCTGAATATCCCAGGGGAAACGAGAAAGGTCACCAATTGTAGCAATCTTGATTTTTTTTTCTGTCAACTTGCCAGCTCCCTTGACGAAAAGAGAACGCATCAATTGTAAAATAGCCTCAACCTCAGCCCTGTCTCTCTTCCAATTTTCTGTACTAAAAGCCCACAGAGTCAAATATGAAATACCTCTATTTAGGCAGTGATCTACCAATCGCTCTATTCCCTCTTCTGCTACTTTTTGATGCCCCTTAAAAATCTCAAGCTTGTTTTTTCTAGCCCAACGACGATTGCCATCCATAATAATCGCGATGTGTTTGGGGAGCTGAGGAGTTGGAGATTTCATCTACGTAAATCCATTTCTAACAAATAAATTAGAAGATTTAGGCCACAATCCATGTACCCACCACCGTTTTGCCTTGAATAGCATCTGAGAGTGTCCCATGAACAATACCATCAATGATTAGTCCGGGAATGCCTTGTTTTGCCAAAGCAAGAGTTTCTTCAACCTTGTGCAACATCCCTCCTGTGACGTCTACTCCACTTGAGCCACCCAGCAACTGTCTATACTTCTCAAAGTTCTGAGAATTGATCTCTGGAATAGTATGTCCATCCTGATCATACACACCGCTGGTTTGGCCACATTGAATAATCTGTTCGATTTGATATCCTTTGGCTTTTAAATCAAGAGCCAGATAAGCCAACACTTTTTCCGTTGAAAAGACAGTACACCCTACCGCTTCATCCATAATTTGATCACCATAAACAACTGGCAAAAGACCATGCTTGAGCAAAAGCTCCAACGATTGTGTAAAAATTGTAGACAATTTATGCCCACTGGCAACCATGCTTGCCAGAGGACTAACTGAGACCGCATTAACCGATTGATCAAGAAGTTTTTTGATCACAATACGATTAAGCTTGGCCGCTACGTCTGCTACCTCAGCAATGCCACGATAGCTGTTTTCATTAAGAATTCCCTGATGAGTTTTATACTTTTGGGCTGGTATATGAGCAAATGAGCCTCCCCCATGACCTAGGATAATTTGCTTGCCCATAGCGGTAGTCTTTTTAATCTCGCCGGCAATAATGTCTAAGGCCTGATAGTTGACAGTAAATGGTTTGTTTTTGTCGGTGATCAGCGAGCCACCAATTTTAATTAGAGTAATCGGTTTGTTCATTTTCATAAATATTTTTCGGTCAATAATACGAATAATTTAAAGATGTTGACTTGATTGGTCTATTTTACCAGGAGATGATGCTAAGTAATTAATTTCGTTAAATAAGAAATCTGTAAAAATATTATTTAGTAGTAACTTGGCTTTAAGCAACACCAGAAACAATTTTGGTTGATAATTCCGCTAATTTTGTGCCTAGTTCGGGATGCTCGATAATGAGACTCAGCCAAGGAGCAAGAGACCGATCGCTTTTCTTTTCCCGTAATTGTGGCAGAGTCGCCCAAGCTACAGTCGCCACCTCTTCTTTGTTTGGAAAAACCTGTCCAGAAAAAAAGCCTGACAGAATAGTATCGATCTCATTTTCACCGTACCCATTTTCAAATGAAACTTGATATCTCAGCTTGCCAAGTTCTGTTAATTCTATCATCTGTTTAATCCCCAGCTCTTCAGTAAGTCTTCGTCTGGCACACTCAGCTGCCGACTCGTTTGGTCGGAGGTTCCCGCAAGTAGTATTTGCCCAGAGTTGGGCGGCTACAATTTTGTACTTGGAGCGCTTTTGAATAAGCAACTCCCCTTTATGGTTAAACAAAAACACGCTGACTGCCCGATGAAGCCGACCACGATCCAGATGAGCGGCAGTCTTATCCATCACTCCGATTTGCTGATCGTTTTCGTTCACAAGTATCACTTGGTCCAATAATTGTTGGATCATATTTTTTTGGCCTTAATAATATACTCTATCACCCCAGTTGTGTCTGGTGAAACGTTCTTTCTTAAAACACATTCGACCCTATCACCTGTTTGGAGGTAATCGTGTCCAGTCCCCATTAGCTCTATCTTTTCTGAGCTCTGGTGCTCATTTGAGTCAAGTTTTACGATGGCAAAGGAGTAAGGTGTTTGTAGTTCTTGATTATTTCCAGCTGAGTGTATGTAAGTTGAGGCAATTACCTCGCCTTTGCGACCAATCAGAGCCGACCACCGTTGATTCTTTCGCCAATAACTGGCTGGATTGTTTTTTATCATAATTTCATCAATGACTAATAATATGAACCACAGCCGTCGCCCCAGATCCACCCACATTGTGAGCTAGAGCCAAATCGCACTGCCCCTTTTCTACTTGGGACGCCAGATACGCAATTTGTTTGAGACCTGTGGCTCCCACCGGATGTCCAAAAGCCTTGAGACCACCTGAACCATTTACTACAAGCGAAGCTCCAAGAGTTGTTTGATTGTTTGCGGTCGCCACTCCTCCTTTCCCCTTTTTGAAAAAACCCAAATCCTCAATTGCCATAATTTCGGCTATTGTGAAACAATCGTGCACTTCAGCCTGCTGTATATCTCGTGGCTTTTTGCCCGCAATGTCATAAGCTTTTTTGGCAGCCAAACACGTTGCTTTGAGTTCAGTTAGTTTTTTGCGTCCGGCCAGATCAAGAGAGTCTTGTGCATGACCCCAACCAATAATCTTAGGCTTCTTGCCAACTTTTTTAGTTGACAGAATTATAGCTGAAGCGCCATCCGATACCGGCGAGCAATCAAGAAGACGCAGAGGATCAGCCACCAATTGGCTTGAGCTAACTTGTTCTATCGTCAACTCGGCTTGATATTGTGCTAGAGGGTTTTGCAAAGCGTGTCGATGGTTTTTTACCGCTACGGCCGAAAGTTGCTCGCGAGTCGTCCCGAATTGCCGTTGATGGGCTACCGCCAACAGCGCATATAATCCTGGAAATGTTGATCCATGCTCATTGTCAAAATTTGCTGCGGACGACAAGACTGAAGTTGTCTCTGCCACTGTTGAGTCCGTCATTTTTTCCGCTCCAATCACCATTACTGTTTGATACTCTCCAGATTGCAAAGCTTGTCTGGCGGCCAATGTGGCTAGACCTCCGCTGGCACAAGCTCCTTCCACTCTCATAGCTGGAGGACAGTGGTCGAACATCTCGCTTATCAGGGCACTCAGATGACGTTGGCCTGAAAAAGATCCCGCCGCTTTGTTAGCCACAAATACTGCTTCCACTTGGTGAGCATCAATTTCCGCTTTTTTAATTGCTCCTTCTTGAGCTTCTTGAAATAAGGAGTCCAAACTACGATCCCATAATTCGCCAATGGCGGTAGTGTAATAGCCTAAAATTGAAATGTTCATATCAGCGCCATGAGAGTAGTTGGTTAGAATCTGTCTCAAAAGAAAATAATTTTATTATATTAGTGAGTGCGATCATTTCTAAAATGAACATAGTTTGGTAAATCAATCTTTTTTAATAAAGAAATCTGATCGGACAACAAAGTGCCTTCCCATTTTTTTCTTTGTGTTATTAAGGCTGGAGTTGTTTGCCAAACGAAAGCATCTGCCCCAGCACCCGATCCATACGAGACCATCAATATCTTGGCATGTGCAGAAACCTTGTCTAGAACAGCCGCCAAAGCCAGAGGCACCGCCGCAGCATAACTGTTGCCAATCTGCTCCACCACCAAACTGTCTTGAAGCTGACTGATTGAAAAGCCAAGTTGTTTGGCCATCTCTCGAGGAAATTTTCCGTTTGGAGTGTGAAAAATGCAAAAATCGAGATTGGATGGCTCAAGATTGAGCTCTGATAATATCAGTCGCGCCGCCTGTTTGACGTGATCAAAGTAGGCTGGCTTACCAGTGAATCGACCGCCATGTTGAGGATATTTTTCTCCAGCTCTTCGCCAAAAATCAGGTGTGTCACTTGCTACTGAGGTGGTAGCAAGCAATCTTGCTAGCAGTCTTTTTTTACCAATTAAATATGCCGCTGCTCCAGCTGAAGCTGTGTACTCTAGCATATCACCAGGATTAGCCTGAGCAGTATCTGCTCCAATCGCTAGTCCAGCTTGAGCTAGACCAGATAAAACAAGGCTTGCACAAACTTGCATGGCCTGTGTGCCCGCTTTACACGCAAACTGAAGATCTGCCATGGCGAGAGGTGCTCTGAGTCCCAGAGCTTGAGCCACCATAGTACCAGATGGCTTTACAGCATAAGGATGACTTTCACTGCCAATAAACAAAGCTTGAATTTCTTGACGTTGTAAACCATTGCCCAAGGCTCGGTTGAGCGCAGTGATCGCCGCACTAGTTGCAAAAGTAACGGTATCTTCATCAAGATCTGGTACGGTTTTTTGAGTTACTTTTAGCGACCTTCCGATTAACTTGCCATCATCTCGATTGGCTAGTCCAATTTCTTCCAAGTCTACTGCCCAGCGCGGCAAAGAAGTACCATAACCCACAATTCCCACTTTTGAGTTGATTATCATGTTAAACACCTTTCTGCTGTTTTGACCGACCCAACTTTTGATGAGCTTGCGCAAGTTGGTTCACGGAAAGAGCCGCCAGCCCCGACAGCTCACCTGCCAAAACCGCAAGAGCGGTAGCAGCTGCCAGTTGTTCGCCAGTAAGAGAAACCACGCGGTTGTTTTCTTTTATCATCATCCTTCGTGCCTGAACAAAACAGGGAAATCCCGTGCCCCCTCCCACCGTTCCCACGTTGATGTCAGGCATTCTCAAACTAATATTGAGCGAGTTGGACTTGTCAACTTCTAAGAATAAATCAGCTTGAGAGCATTCACCTACATGAGCCATATCTTGACCAGTGGCTAAAAAAATGGCCGCAACAGCATTGGCAGCCTGCATGTTAAAATTTGCTGAACCAGCCAAACCAGATCCAACAACATTTTTCCAGTAATAAGTTTTAAAAAGTGTTTGAGCTGATGTTTTAAGTACCGATTGAATTACTTCAGCTGACAGTTGTGCTTCTACATCCACTAAGTAGCCTCGACCTAACAGACGATTGAGAGCAGATGGTTTTTTGTCCACACACATGTTTCCCGATAGCGAGATCAGCCGAGCTGAAGGCCATTGCTTAGAAAGAATTTCCTGCCAAATTTGATGGGTGGCAATAGTCACCATGTTCATACCCATCGCTTGATCTGTGTCAAAAATAAATCGCACAAAAACTTGACGTCCAGCTTGCCACGATTGATGTCCCAAGTAGATAAGATGGGAACTGACGGTTTTGACCAGTTTGTCTAATTTTTTTCGATACTCTTGCTGATCAAGCCAACTCATAAAACGGGCAGCTTCTAGATGATTCTCAAATCCAAATACTGGAGCTCTGGTCATACCTTTTTTTTGCACCAACATCGAACAGTTTTTAGCCTGCGCTAATGCCTTACATCCTCGATTAATGCTTGCCACCAAAGCTCCTTCTAGAGTTGCCAACGGCAGAAGAAACTCACAAGCTTTCTCTGAAGATAAATTACCGTTTTTGTCTACTGTCACCAACTTTGTTGGCACTGGCCCCGCCACTCCAACCGGGATTTCTACACTGCCAATCAAATTGTCACAGTGATGATCTATCACTTGGTCAGCTGTAAATGAGTGCATCGAAAAAAGATCGGTAAAACAGTCTTGTTCAACCCCAATCAAGGGTTGCGCAGACAAACTCGTATTATTTTTAGTAGTTTTTTTGAATTGAGTATGGTTCACAAACTGCTTGATCATCCCTTGTTTTTGTGCAACTCGTTCATTGGCAGGGAGTGCTTTCTTCACTTGATCCGACAAAGCCTGATTGTCATTAGGAGACAATAGTTTTTGAATCTTATTATTCTTCATTGTTTCTCAATTAAAGAGTCATTAGGTTAAATTTCCAACAAAATACCCTGCACAAACAGGGCAATTATCTTGGTAGCCGATTAGTCGGAAAAAGGATACAAAATCATGCAAACTGCATTTTTTCCTAAAATCTAACTATGCTTTTAACTTGTGCTGAAAATATGACAATAACTCAGAAGACATGGCATTATTCACAATCACAAATTGCGCAAATTCTGCATGGGACCCAATAAACTGAATGTGCTTTTTTGCTTTGATATCGTGAATCGCGCTTAATGCGCGATCAGGAATCCACACCATCTGCATTTTTGCATCTAATCCGGAAAAAAAATCATTTTCGCTGTCAGCAATATAGAATACGTTTTGAAGATAACCATTACTATCTTTTTGTGGTTTGAATCCATCATATTTTTGAAATCTCTCCAAAGCAAGCAACAACAGATCTGCCCTTGATTCTGCTTCGTTTCCAAATGCCCCCATTAATTCTTTTGAATGATTACGAAAAATTTTTTGATAACTAATCTTTAATCGTTCAGCAAGCACCGACCGAGGATTACCCGTCACCAACCCAAGATGACAGTCATAATTTTTTGACAACCACGTCAATAACTCTTCGATGTCTGGATAATAACTATCATCGACAAACTCACCCATTTGTTTTTGTTCATGATACCAATTGGCGCGAGCTTGATAAAAGTAGTTAGCAAACGCTTCAAATAGATGAATCTTTGATAGATAACGAAAGGCCAACACTCTGGCCAAATAGGCTTCAGTTGTACCTTTGGTTTCATGAAAAATCACATCCCAGTTGATTTCTGGCAAAGGGGCTTCCATATCCACCAATGAAAATGCCTTGTTGGCAGCATACTTAATGCTGTCGTATGCATTGTGGTTAGTCTGACAGAAGGTACCATCATGATCAAACAACACCAATACTGACTTTTTTTCTTTAGACTTTTTCTTTTTCATTATAAATTGGCATTGATTTTATTTTTCTAAGAAAAGCCACTCGTCAACCTAATTTCTAATTATATCAAATAATATC
>DAOLOF010000008.1:0-9190 GCA_035416965.1 Candidatus Woesebacteria bacterium | reverse complement strand
CATAGGCCACAATCATGTAAAACATGAAACGAATATAGGTACCAACAAATGTGGTCCAAACAAATGTCCAAAGGTTAAGCTTAATTAGGCCCGCAATCACCGATACTGAAAAAGTGGGAATGATTGGCAAAGCTCGCAAAAAAACCATAATAACACTGTCCTTACGCGTCCCATCCAGATAACGACCGTATTTTTCAATCTCATCCTCATCCACACTCAATATTTTGCCCAACTTGCTGTGAGTTAAAAAATCCTCGAGCTTATCAGCTACCCAGTAGGTAAATAATGTTGAGATGGCTTTCCCTAACGTCCCAGTTAAAGCAACTAGAAATAAAAAAGCAAATGGGTATCCCTGTTCATATGTTAAAGTTCCAGCGGTAATTGGCACAAAAGGAGAGGGGAGTGGAGCAATCAATTCATCAAAAACCGATCCAATAAAAGAAAAAAAGGGTAGAGGAACACCATTCGCCAACTTTTCAAAAAAGGCAACTGCTGTTTGAGCAAACTGATCCATATAGAAAAAAGTAACTATTAGAGCAAATAACTGTGTGGTTGATTAGAGCGTCATTATAACGGCGATTAAAATGCGTTAGCAACTGGAGTTTTTAGACTTGCAATTACCCAAAAAAAGTGAGTAAGATGAAAACCCATGATAAACAACTTGTTTTCCGGCAAAAACCAGACATATCTGCTATTTGTGATCGTAATTTTGGCGACCCTCACCATCTTGACAATAATTTTTTTTAAAAATAAACAGCCGGCATCAAACGATCTCAACTTAAGAAACAGTTCTTCATCAGAAAACTCTCAATCAAAAAGCGATCAATCCCAAACTAACAAGGAAACCAGTTTAACCACCGATTCTTCGTTAGAACCATCGTCAAATTCATCTCTTTCCAGCCCAAACCACCAATTAGAATTAAGCTCAGACATTAATTCCAAGATAAATTCTGAAAATACTCAAAAATCAACAATTACCCAACCCTCATCAGCACCTATGAAAAAAACCCAAATGCCCAAACCTTCTTTTTTGATCGATAAATCTCAACCATATTTTGCCTATCTTGACACTAACTATGGACAAATCAAAATCAAACTATTTGCTGATGTTACACCAATCGCGGTTAACAATTTTGTTTATTTAGCTGAAGCCGGTTTTTACAACGAGTTAACTTTTCACAGAATCATCAATGATTTTATGATTCAAGGTGGCTGTCCTATAGGCAATGGGACCGGTAATCCTGGTTATCAATTTGCCGATGAAGCCAACAGCAATCCCTTAGTAAAAGGCTCATTGGCAAGGGCTAACTCTGGCCCCAACACCAATGGTAGCCAGTTTTTCATTGTCACTGCCGAGTTTACTCCTTGGCTTGACGGCAAACACACTCATTTTGGGCAGGTGGTTCTGGGAATGGATGTGGTAGAAAAAATCGAAAACGTAGAGACTGATGGTAGTGATCGACCATTAAAACCAGTAGTGATTAATCAAGTCACTATTCAGCATCATTAATCATTGTCGATATGGTTTTTAGTAACTCTATCGATAATTAAATTGATACTGCTGATCGCCCAAGAAGCCAGTGACTTCTGGTTTAATTATTTTTGTTTCGTCTCGCATCAAACCAGATCTGATGGTGTGCAATCCATAAAGATTATCGATCTCATCCATAGCCGCTTCCAGCGCTTCTTGTTTTTGCCAACTCGGAATCAGTGACTGAGCCTGAGGCTCATTTTCTTTGAGCAAACTTACTCTCACCACAAATCTAATAGGCTGAAACTGACCATGCCAATCTTGTTCCAGCCACTGATAAAAGATGGCAACAACTGTCCGGGTACAGCTAAAAGAAGAGACAAAAGTTTGGTGTTTGAACCAATATAAACCACCAGAACCAATTAGAGCCAAGCTCAAATGTCTGCCAACCAGCTTCATTCTTCTTACTTTGTAAATTACCTCTCTAGTTAAATTGTAAATAATCTTTTTAATCTCAGCTAAAGTAGCTACTTTATGCCAGGTGGTAATAGATCTCCCCACCGAACGCATGCTCCTCTTGAGAGCCTTGGTAGTAGGCAATAGCGTGAGATGATGAGGCTCTTGACCGTAAGCAATCTTTAATAGTTCCTTAGCCCAAAAAGAGCCAAAGAGCGGTTCCAGATCGTCAAGAGTATAAAAGCGAAGCTGATAAGGATGATCGACACCAATACGTTTAAGTTTGCGAGTGAGTCTAGTGCCTACTCCACAAACATCATTGAAGGAAACACTAGCTAGAATTACATCTAGATTATCTTGGTTTATCTCAAAAACCGAGCCTTTTGGAGCAATTTCGGCCGCCATCTTAGCCAGCAATCGATTGAAACCGATCCCTACATTGGCCGTCACCCAGTCTCCCAGAACTTGTCTTATTTTGTCTTGAATCTGACAACCCATTTGATAAACATCTCGGCAAAGGAACTGTTGACAGTGAGTGAGATCAACAAAAGCTTCATCCAGAGAGTAAATGTAAACAGTGGGGGAGATACTGTAAAACAGTTGCCTGAGCTTGTTGGTAGCACTTAAATACGCATCAAACTCAGCCCCTAACTTAATCAAATGAGGAGCCAGTTTTTTAGCTTGAACTAAACTACAGCCGGTGCTAATACCCAGCCTTTTAGCCTCTTTGGAGGCAGCAATGATGCAAGTTCTGCCTAATTCTTTGACAATGACCACCGGCTTTCCTCTGAGTTTGGGATTTTCTTGTTGAGCCATACTGGCAAAATAAGAGTTGATATCGATTAGCAGATGAATGGGTTTAGCCTCAGTTGGCATTTTTTCTATAAATTTAAGTATTTTTGAGTGTTAGCCATCAATCCAGATCGCATCAAGCATCCAATCCAGAGTGTTAAGATTAAAAACTAATCGGTATAAATTACCGGCCGCCAGCACTGAAAAAGACTTGCTTCTTAATAAGCCCTGCTTATAATCGGAAACAAGAGTGATTTTCTCAATATTCAAATGCAACTGCCCCCATTCAAACCAACGAGGCACAAAATGAGCTTTATCGAAAACACCAGCTACCTTAATTGGTTCGTGTATTGTTTGGTACATACTGATAATTAAACGAATAATACCCAAAATAACAAGCAGACAATTAGTATCAAAATAGAACATTTGACAAAACCCTTGTTCTCTCTATATAAATAGGCTGTTACTAGTTAAAGTTGTTACTAGTTCAAAACAAGATAAAAACTACAAGAAGGAGACAAAATGGCCAAATTATTGATAATTTATGGTTCAACTACCGGTAATACCGAGATGGTAGCCGAACAAGTTGCAGATCAACTAGATGCTCACAATCCAGTATTGCAGGATATCGCTGACACCCAACCTAAGGATTTAAGCAACTATGATGCAATCATCATGGGTTCATCCACTTGGGATGATGGTTTGTTGCAAACCGATTTTAGAGATTTTGCAGAAAACCTAAATGTTGATTTGTCTGGCAAAAAGATTGCTGTTTTTGGTCTAGGTGATAGCAGTTACCCAGATTTCTGTGAAGCCGCTAGCTTACTGGAAGAACTGGTTGCCAAGAATAAAGGCGAGTTGCTGGTCGAGCCTCTAAAGATCGACGGCTTTCCTGACGAAGAAGAAAATGAGTCTAAAATCAGAGCTTGGTGTGATAGTCTTGTCAGCAAGCTTTAAAAGATTGGGAGATATACACACAGATTCGGATTGAAATTGAGATATAGAAAAAGATTAATAGTGGAGTGAAGTGATAGAGTAGAAGAAAAGATTGGGCGACCGCAAAGCGGTCGCCCTTATTTTTTCAACAATCAACCTCAGCAATCTTAACATTAAACAACTTACACACCCCTATCAAACCCACACTACATTATCAGAATTAAAGTTGCCTGAAAAAAAGTTTTTAACAATACTATTTTTTCTTCGATTTTGCTGAAGAAGAAGAAACAGAGACTATCTTCTTTGACAAAGACTTTGAAACTGCTTTTGCTTTGGCACAAGCTTTTTGTTTTACCAATTCTGGATTTTCCTCAATCTCTTTTTTTAAGGCTGTTGCTTGTTTAATAGTCTTATCAACAGCCTTTTGGGTATTTTTGCGATTTTCCTCTTTGGAGAAAAACACCGCAGCCGCACCCATGGCCAAACCAGTCAGAAAAGAAAAGACTCCTGGATTTTTCTTAGACATATATCAACCTTTATGATTAATAATTCTCAGCTATATTTAAAAGTAGTTGAGCATTTTTTAGTTTAGCAAAACCAAACCAAGATAGCAAAATCCCCTCAAAAATGAGGGGATTTTGCAATTGTTGTTTATAAAAAACAGCTTGAGAGTAAATGCAAAAACAATGCTTTCTTATATCGTTACAATCGAGATAGTGTCGGTGGTCCCTTTAGCCATCTTCTTGCCAAATGTAACCAATACTTTCTGACCTTTCTTGAGCCAATCGACTTTCCCAATTTTCTTGATCAAATCAGCAGCATTGAGAATTTGATCATCTTCAAAATGCACTAAATGAGGGATCACCCCAAAATAGAGTGTCATTTTTTGATAGACACGCTCATTGTCAGTTAGCAAGTGCACTGGCACTTTGGGCCGATTGCGTGAAATAAAGGCGGCAGTTGCACCGCTTGACGAAACACAAATCACATGATCAATCTGCACCGGTTGACAATGAAGTAAGTTGACAGCTGCATAAGCTAAATTGGGCGTATAGTCACAGTTGAGACACCCACTCATGTTGACAGTAGCGTACTTTTCATTAAATTTGGCAATCTTGGCTTGCACTTCAACTGCCTTAACAGGATACTTACCCAAAGTTGTTTCACCAGAAAGCATGACCGCATCGGTTAAATCATAAATAGCATGAGCTACATCGCTGATTTCAGCACGAGTAGGCATTGGGCTTTCGATCATGGTCTCAAGCATATGAGTTGCAGTAATCACTGGTTTGGCCTGATCACGGCATTTTTGAATCATCATTTTTTGCCAATAGGTCAGCTGCTCGTAAGGCACTTCCACTCCCAAATCACCGCGAGCAATCATAATGGCATCAGATGCTTCGATCACTTCATCAAGATTATCTAAAGCAGCCTGATTTTCCACCTTGGCAATAATGTCTGCATGTAAACCACGTTTTTCTAATTCTTTACGCAATATCTCGATATCTTTTTTGTCTCTTACAAAAGACAAACCTACATAATCAATCTCTTCATCCCTAGCTCCATCTAGTTGAGCCATATCATTGTCAATTAAGGCAGGCATATCTGTCACCACTCCTGGAATACTGAGAGTTTTTCTTTGTTTAACGGTAAAATTTCCCAAAGCGGCAGCCTCTACCAATTTTCCTTCTTTCTTAACTGCTTCATATTGACATAAGCCATCATCGGTTAAGATAATTTGTCCTGGCTCAATAGCCTCAACCACATTCGCTGGAATCAAAACCAAGTTTGGTTTCTTCACAGATTCATCGCTAGCAAAAAAAACCGAGTCACCCTCCTTAACTGAATAACCGGTTTCTTTATGAGCCTCAGGCAAGTTGATGCGAATTTCTGGACCCTGAAGATCGAGAAGGACTCCGACAGGACGATTCAACTCCTTGGCAACTTTTTTTACTCTCACAATACGCTCGTGATGCCACTCAGGACTGCCATGCTTAGTGTTAAATCGAGCTACGTTCATACCTGCGAGAATGAGTTTTTTTAGAACTTCCTCGGTTTCAGTAGCAGGACCAATAGTCGCAACTATTTTAGTTAATTTACCATTCGGCTGACTAGAAAGTACTTTTGTCATATTTCCTCTAGTAATTAATGATTAAATGTTAAAATTAGGTTGCAAAGCAGAGAGGCAAAGTAACTCACTCGATTCAAGGAATATCGATTATATAAGATTTCAAGCAAGATTTCAGAAGCAAACATGACTCTGTTTCTCCAAAAACAGATCGGGTAAAATTGGACACGATTTATATTGAACTCATATCTACTAAGTACAATTACTTTGTTATGCAAGCTTTATTGTCTCTCAAGAAAAAATTGTCGTTATCAGTTCTGTATTACCTCCGCTGGTGTGCTCGGTGGCAATTGAAGAAAAATCATCCTCTTGTGATCGGCATTACCGGCACCGCTGGTAAATCCAGCACAATGCACGCCATTGATGCTGTTCTTCAAGATCACTTTCTAGTCAAAGCAAGCTATAAAGCCAACAGCGAATCAGGATTACCTTTGAATATTCTTGGTTTGTCTCTTTCAAATTATGGCCTGGTGGATTGGCTCAGAGTGATTGTTTTAGCTTTATGGCAATTAATTAGCTACTGGCCACGTCATCAAATATATTTGGCTGAGATGGCAATTGATTCTCCTTTTTCGCCGCGCAATATGTCATATCTTTTGAGTATTCTTCAACCCACAATCGGAGTATTTTTAAATGCTGGTTCAGTTCATGGAGACAATTTTGACAATCTAGCAACCAGCACTCAGCCTAAAAAAAGAAAACAAGAAATCATTAAGTTGATCGCCTACGAAAAGGGTAAGATGATCCAATCTTTGCCAGAAAATGGTTTAGCTGTTCTCAGTCTTGACGATCCCAACGTCATTGCTTTTCGTCATCTCACTCAGGCTCCCGTATTGACTTTTGGCAACAGCGCTTCTGCTTCAGTTTATTTTCAAAATTGTCAACAGTCACTAAAAGGCACTGAGTTTAACTTTTTGATTAACGGCAAACGTCATCAACTTTATTTTTCTTCTTATCTGTTACCACATCACTACGGCTCTAGTTTGGCCGCCGCCATAGCAGTCGGCACCTATTTCAAATTAACTCCCGACCAGATTATCAACTCTCTTAAAACTCATTATGTTTTGCCCCCAGGAAGATCAAGCTTAATCGCAGGTTTTAATCATTCCTTTATTCTGGATAGTTCATACAACTCATCACTACAGCCATTAACTGATTCGCTTCAGCTTTTATCATCAATCGCACCTCATCGAAAAATTGTCCTACTTGGAGATATGAGAGAACTAGGCACTCAAACCGAGAGTGAGCACCAGCAACTTGCTCCTTTAATCATCAAACACTCCAACCTCGCTATCTTAGTCGGTCCCAACATGAAAAAGTTTGTGCTACCTGAGCTGGAAAAGAATCACCATCCTTGTCGCTGGTTTAAAACCTCTTTTGAGGCTGGTACCTGGCTTCGCCCTCAGCTCAAGTCTCAAGATATGGTCTTGATAAAAGGCTCGCAAAATCAGCTACTGCTTGAAACTGCTGTTGAATTACTCATGGCCAACCCTACCCAAGCCGAGTCCTTACTTTGCCGACGCGGTTCTTATTGGCAACACCAACGACAACTATTACAAACAAACCATTAATTATTTTTAATTAGGTTTTGCACTTTTCTCATAAGTGATAGATCAAGATAACCAAGAGAGAAAAGAAGAGACCTTGTTCAGTTGGATTGATATTAATCATTTATCAGCTCATACCAAACGAAACCACTCCAAAAATTGAGACTACCTCTCCCTCTCGTTCAAATCGGCAATATGTCGTATTTGCAATTGTTACCATCATTATTGCTCTGATGATTGGTTTGTGGTTATTATTCCACTCTAAAAACTAGTCCTTTTTATCATCATTATTTACAAATCATTACCAACACAGGTCTCACAGCTGGTTTCCCCAAATAAAGAACAAGCAAGTGACGAGCTAGCCGTTGCTCAAATGCTGGAATATAGTAAGTCTGGGGTGGGCATAATCACCAACAAACAAAATCCTCAGGATAAAGTTTAATATTTTGCGGATCAGAAAAAGCTTAAGGTCGTTTCCAACATCGTTGAAGATGCTCAACCTATTACCAGTTACATAATTTTTTATTAGCAATATAGCTACGTGTGGCAAAGTGATTCCAATCAAGGTATGAAGTATCGAGTGATGTCTAAAACCGAACAACAAGAGCTGATGGAAGATATTCCAAAACGACCCAAGAATACACTGATGAAATTGCTGATACCATTAAGAATGCAGATAAATCGGAAACAGAGCCAGAAGAAGAGTATGATGTCAAATGTGATTGCAAATCGGTTTCTGCAAGCGAGTTTATACCCCCAACAAATGTTGAGTTCCAAGACATGTCTGATTTTTTTGATGGTTCTGACTCAGACGCCTCTCTTGATGCTCCTTCCTCCATCGATGAGATGGATGAAGAAGAGTTAGAAAGATGGACAAAAGAGATGGAACAGCTTTATAGCGAAGAAGTAGAGGAATAATGCTCTTCTGCAACTAACCACTCAACTTAGTTAAGCACCAATTGCCTGCCAGCTAACTACTCACCTTTATGTTTTTTAGAGTATGAAGTAAAAAGCAGCTGATGTTGTCGTTCTTTTGATTGGCCACGAACATACTTCATAAAGTCTTGAGCTACCTTGTTTTCATGGGCTAGTCTCATCTTCATCTTAGAGTCAATCTGATAAAGACCATCAATGCGTTTGATAGTTTTTTCATCGCTGGCTGGAATTGGTTGACCACCGCCACCAATACATCCTCCCGGACAAGCCATAAACTCAATGTAATGATAGGCATTTGGATCTGCTTTAACCTCCTGAATCAGCTGGTGCATGTTAGTTGCCAACATTGCCACTACTACCCGATAAGTTTTGCCCGCTAAAGTCACCTCAGCCTTTTTGATGCCCTGCATTCCTCTAACTTGCTCAAACTCAAGCTTAGTCAAATCCTTGCCCTCAAGTAAAAAAGCGGCTGTTCGAAGGGCCGATTCCATCACTCCGCCCGACGCTCCATAGATTGCCGCCGCCCCACTGTACACTCCGTATTGATCAACCTCACTATCCGCCAAAGACAATAAGTCAATACCGTGTTTCTTGAGTAGATAGGCAGTTTCACGAGTAGTCAGGACATTATCAACTGGCCATCGACCATCAATTTTTAATTTTTCGTGTCTGGCTTCATATTTCTTTGAGGTACATGGCATGATCGAGATCACTCGAATTTTATCAGGATCGATGCCTTCTTTTTCAGCCCACCAAGTTTTGTAAGCCGCTCCCGCATGAATTTGAGGCGATCTCGATTCAGTAAGATGAGGAATCATTTCTGGATAATAATACTCCACAAACTTTACCCAAGCCGGACAGCATGAAGTAAACATGGGCAACACCCCACCATGTTTAATTCTCTCCACCAACTCTTCTGCCTCC
>DAOLOF010000007.1:0-9219 GCA_035416965.1 Candidatus Woesebacteria bacterium | reverse complement strand
CACTGTTATTGGGGTAAAAATACTTGATCGAGATGTGGGGGATGAGCTGGATCTAGGAGTGTTAAAACAGGTCTCAGTCAGAGTGGCTGAGAAGAGAAAAATAAAGGTGGGAGACAAGTTGGCAGGTCGTCATGGTAACAAAGGCGTAATTTCCAAAATAGTACCTGTGGCTGACATGCCTCATCTGGAGGATGGTACACCAGTGGACATTATTATTTCACCTTTGTCGGTGCTTGCCAGAATGAACTTAGGGCAGATTTTGGAAGCTCACTTTGGTTGGGCGGCTAGCACTCTGGGTTATAAGGTAGCTTTGCCCGTATTTGATAATTTTGACGAAGACATTATTTGGCAAGAGCTAGAAAAAGCAGGTCTGCCTCGTTCAGGCAAGATCCAGTTGTATGACGGTCGCACAGGAGAAGCTTATCGAGAATTAACCACTGTGGGTGTGGCCTATATTTTAAAATTAGTCCACATGGTGGACGATAAGGTTCATGCTCGTTCAACTGGTCCCTACTCTTTGGTTACTCAACAGCCACTGGGTGGAAAAGCTCAGATGGGAGGTCAGCGGTTGGGTGAGATGGAGGTTTGGGCTCTCGAGGCACACAAAGCCGCCTACAATCTTCAAGAGATGTTAACTATTAAGTCTGATGACATCAGTGGCAGATCAAAAGCGTTCAAGGCGATGGTAAAGGGGCTGCCGATTCCAGCGCCCACTGTACCTGAATCGTTCAAGGTCTTAATGCGCGAGCTTAACTCACTATCATTGAATGTGATTCCTCTTGATCTCAAAGAAGAAGTGGTCGAAGAGGAAGAGGTAGAAAAGATTGATCCTGATGCCGAGCTATCTTTTGATGACTTGGATGATGATGAAGCCTCTGGAGAATCAAGCGACTCTGAATCAGCTCAAAATGATGAGGATGAAGAAGAGGATCTAATTGATGTTATCAATGATGAGTCAGAGCCTTCACCAGATGAACTTATCGACAGCTCTTTAGTAGAAGAGTTGGGCGTTGAGAATGAGGAGGAAGCTTAAGAGTAACATCATTATTTTATCAATCAAATACATACCAACCACATACACCAGCCATGATTACCAACATTGTTGATTTTACAGCACTGCAAATCAAACTAGCCTCACCAGATGACATTTTAGAATGGTCTCAAGGAGAAGTTAAGGAGCCAGAAACCATAAACTATCGATCACTTAAACCAGAAAAAGATGGCTTATTTGACGAAAAAATTTTTGGTCCAGTGAAAGATTATGAATGTCACTGCGGAAAGTATAAGAGGCGTCGCTTTAAAGGTATTGTTTGCGACAAGTGTGGAGTAGAGGTAACTCATTCTAGTGTGCGCCGAGAAAGAATGGGTCATATCGAACTGGCAACGCCAGTGGCACATGTGTGGTATTTTAAAGGTGCTCCATCTAAATTATCTCGATTATTGGATATCTCACCTAGAGACCTGTCAGCAGTAATGTATTTTTCTCAATATGTAGTCTTGAGTGTTGATGAAAATAATCGGTCGGTTGTTTTGGACAACCTAGATATTGAAAAGGTCAAAGATGAAGAGAATTTGCGTGAGTTAGCCAATAACAAGATTACTCAAATTAAGGAACAGCTGGAGAGAAACCAAAAGGAACTTAAAGAGCAGTTGTCTGGAAAGGAAGAAACTTTATCCATCAAAATCGAGGATCTTGAGTTAAAGGCAAAACGCGAAATTGTGCAAGTGAAGCAAGAGCTGGATAAGGAGATGGAACGCAACGGCGAAATATACGACGCCATTAAATCAATGGTTAAAAAAATTCGCAAATTTTCGGTTTTAAGTGAAGATGAGTATATCAAGTTGATTGACTATCGAGCCGAAAGTTTTGTTGAAGTGGGGATGGGTGCAGAGAGCATCTACCGTCTGGTGTCAGAAATTGATTTGGAAGCACTCGAAGATGAGTTAAGAGTCAAAATTGATGAAAATAAAGATACTCTTAAGGCAGTTACTTATAGCAAAAGACTTAAAGTGATTGAGGGTTTGCGCCAAGCCCAAGTAGATCCTCGTTGGATGTTTATCAAAGTTTTGCCAGTCATTCCTCCTGATTTACGGCCGATGGTCCAACTTTCTGGTGGACGTTTTGCTTCTTCAGATCTTAACGACCTTTATCGTCGGGTTATTAATCGTAACAATCGATTAAAACATCTCATTAATTTGGGGGCACCAGAAATCATTTTGCGCAACGAAAAGAGAATGCTTCAAGAAGCAGTGGACTCGCTAATTGATTCAAAGGTCACCAGAAATACTCGTTCAAATCGTTTGCCTCTCAAGTCTTTGAGCGACATGCTCAAAGGCAAAAAGGGAAGATTCCGACGTAACTTACTAGGAAAAAGAGTTGATTACTCTGGCCGAAGTGTGATTGTAGTTGGTCCAGAATTAAGACTGGATGAGTGCGGACTGCCCAAAGACATGGCGCTTGAAATGTTTAAGCCCTATGTTTTCCACGAGTTAATTTTGCAGGGGATCGCTCCCAATGTGAAGAGTGCTCGTAACTTAGTTGATCGTCGTGAACCCGAAGTTTATGATGTCTTGGAAAAGGTCACTAAAAATCACCCGGTATTGTTAAATCGTGCTCCTACACTTCATAAGTTGGGTATCTTGGCTTTCTATCCAAAATTAATTGATGGAAGAGCAATTAAGATTCATCCGTGCGTCTGTTCTGGATATAATGCCGACTTTGACGGCGACCTGATGGCCGTACATTTGCCATTGACAGAAGAGGCAAAGCAAGAGGCAAGAGAATTGATGATGGCGACTCGCAATCTCTTGAAACCAGCCAACAGTCAGCCAATCACTGTACCCAATAAAGAAATGGTAATGGGTGTTTACTATTACACCCTCATGGATGAGTCTTTATCAGAATGCCAGACTATTTTTGCTGATGCTGATGAAGCTTTTCACGCTCATCAAGTAGGCAAGATTGATTTAAGACAGCCAATCAAGGTGAGATTGACCATCAACAATAAAACCGAGCTAATGAAAACCACCATTGGTAGGGTTGAGTTCAATAAGATATTACCTAAGGGTTTTCCTTACATCAATCAGCCGGTTGGCTCAGAAAAAGTAAAAGAGATAGTGGCTAAAGCAATTGAAGATTATGATGAAGACGAAGTTTCTAGAATTATTGATGACATAAAAGATCTTGGTTTTAAAGCCGCTACTTTGTCTGGTATTTCGGTTAGTGTGAGCGACTGCCACATTTTGGGCTCTAAGGATGAAATCATTGAGGAAGCCAATCAAGAATCAGAAAAAATTCATCAATATTTTGAAAAAGGGTTAATCACCGACAAAGAAAGACGAAAAAAGAACTTTGATATCTGGATGGAGACAACCGAAAAGGTGGCTGATCTAACCTGGAAATCATATGATGAAAAGAATGCAGTTAAGGTAATTATCAATTCAGGAGGAACTCGTGCTTCCAAGGATCAGGTAAAACAGCTGGCTGCTATGAGAGGTCTGGTGGTTGATCCTCTGGGAAATATTGTGGAAATGCCTACCAAATCCAACTTCCGCGAAGGATTAACTGTTTTTGAGTATGTCAACTCAGCCAGGGGTTCCAGAAAAGGTTTAACCGACTCAGCTCTCAAGACAGCAAATGCTGGCTATCTTACTCGTCGTTTGGTTGATGTTTCTCATGATTTGATCATTCGCGATGAAGACTGTCATACGACTGAAGGCATTGTAATCACAAAAAATAAAAGAGCCTCAGCTTTTGAATCAAGAATTACTGGTCGATACTGTCTGGAAACTATCAAGAATGGCAAAAAGACTATCGTTAAGGAAGGCGATTTTATTACACCCGAGCAAGCCAGCCAACTCAGCCAGCTGGATTTGGTTCAAGAGGTCAAGGTAAGATCTCCTCTTACCTGTCAATCTCGAAAAGGTTTGTGTGTACATTGCTATGGTCGAGATTTTTCCAGCCGCAAGCTAGTCTCACTTGGTACTCCTGTGGGAGTGATAGCTGCTCAATCAATTGGAGAACCCGGTACGCAGTTAACGATGAGAACCAAACACTCGGCGGGTATTGTTGGTCTTGATGTGACTCAGGGTCTGCCAAGAGTGGAGGAGCTGATGGAAATGAGACTGCCCAAATCAAAAGCCATTATTACCTCTATCGCTGGAAAGGTTTCAATTGGTGAACAAGAAGGTCAAGCTGTAGTTGAGGTTCGTTCAACCACCGATGATGAAGTGCAAGTTTACACCTTACCAGCCAATGCCAAACTGGCGGTGGACGATAAGGATTTAGTTTATGCCGGTCAGAAGATTACTTTGGGCTCAATAGATCATTCCGAGCTTCTTAAAGTGAGGGGTTTGTTAATTGCTCAACAAGACATCATTGATGAAGCTCAGGCTGTTTATGAGTCTCAGGGCATCAGCATTAATGATCGGCATTTTGAAGTGATTGTGCGCAAGATGGGCGACAAAGTGCGCATCTCAGATACTGGCGACACAACTCTTCTTACTGGTGAAGTGGTTTCTCGAAGCCTATTCCAAGATATCAATGAAGATGTGATGGCGGCTGGCGGTGAGCCTGCCTCTGCCGAGGTTATTTTGTTGGGTATTACTCGAAGCGCTCTCTTTACCGAGTCGTGGTTATCTGCCGCTTCGTTTCAACATACCAAGCAAGTTTTAACTGACTCAGCATCCATCGGGAGTATTGATTATCTAGACGGCTTGAAAGAAAATGTCATTATCGGTCGTTTGATTCCAACCACCCCAGAAAGATTGGGGTTGGTTGAACCAACAACCAAAACGGTGACTCAACCCATCAATGAAGCCGAAGTGTTGAGTGATGAGGCTGTGGGAGATTTTGGTGGCAGATATTAGCGGTATGACCTCTTGTTAGTGCCATATCAAAACTGTTACTGAAAAATCTTTACTCTCATGATACAATCTGTAGTTCTTGAATTAGCGATTGTTCGCGATTATTAATTGCGCTAGTGCAAGAGTTGAAAAGAAATATATTCATTACTATTACGAGTTTTTATTTATGCCAACAATTAATCAACTGATTAGAAAAGGAAGATCAAGTACTGCCAAGAGAGTAAAAGGGACAGCCTTGCGCAGAAATCTTAATACTCTCACTGGAAGAATTTCCAAAAGTACTAGTCCTCAAAAAAGAGGAGTTTGCACGGTGGTCAAAACTATGACTCCAAAAAAACCAAACTCAGCTTTGAGAAAAATGGCAAGAGTCAGACTGTCAAATAAAGTTGAAGTAACGGCTTATATTCAAGGCGAGGGTCACAATTTGGCTGAACATAGCATCGTTTTAGTAAGAGGTGGCAGAGTTAAAGACTTACCAGGTGTGAAATATCACATTGTTCGTGGAGTTTATGACTGCTCCGGTGTTGAGAATCGAAAATCAAGCCGAAGCAAATATGGAGTTAAGAGCAAATAACTTATCAAACTCAGTTAATATTTAAAACCACAACATGAGAATCAAGAAGAACTATAGTCGAACTATTGAACCAGATCAAAAATTCAACTCGCTGTTGGTAGCTAAGTTGATCAATCGCTCTATGATTGGTGGTAAAAAAAATATTGCTGCCAAACAAGTCTATCAAGCACTAGATGTGGTGGCCAAGCAGACAAAAAAGACACAAGTTCAAGTTATGGAAGAGTTGGTTGAAGTGGTAGCACCCAAGATGGAAGTTCGTTCTCGTCGAGTGGGTGGTGCTTCCTATCAAGTGCCGATGCCAGTTAAAGCTCATCGGGCTAGCTCACTTGCTGTGCGCTGGCTGGTGATTGAAGCTAACAAACGACCTAATGCCAAGTATCACTCATTTGGAGAAAAGTTGGCCGCTGAGATGATGGATGCATTTAACCAAGAAGGCGGAGCCATTGCCAAGCGCAACAATGCTCACAAAATGGCAGATGCCAATAAAGCATTTGCCCATTTTCGATGGTAAGTGCATTTAACTTTTCATTTTTAGGATGACTATAATGGTGATTAACTCAGATATTAGATAAATAATTTACTGCTATGTCAGACAAATCCAGCCATCAAAAACAAGTACCCCTTGATCGGGTTAGAAATATTGGGATTATTGCTCATATTGACGCTGGAAAAACCACTACTACCGAGAGAATTCTTTACTACACTGGCAGAAATTATAAAATTGGAGAGGTTCATGACGGTCAAGCTACCATGGACTGGATGGATCAGGAGCGAGAAAGAGGCATCACTATCCAATCAGCTGCAACCACTACTTTTTGGAAGCAGTACTTTGAAGCTCATTTGCCAGTTGCCGACTATCGAATAAATATTATTGATACTCCAGGCCATGTGGATTTTACAGCTGAGGTTGAGCGCTCGCTTCGAGTATTAGATGGAGGTGTGACTGTCCTGGATGCTAGCGAAGGTGTTCAGTCACAATCAGAAACAGTATGGCGCCAAGCCGACAAATACAATGTGCCCAGAGTTTGTTGGGTTAATAAGATGGATAAGCTGGGTGCAGATTTTGAGATGACTGTCCAAGATATTCGCGATAAATTCGGTGTAAAGCCAGCTGTAATGGTTTTGCCTATGGGAAGTGAAAGTTCTTTCGATGGAGTGATTCAATTGCTGGAAAGAAAAGCTCTTTTCTGGGAAGATCATGTGGCGGCTACAGAGCCCATAGTCCAGGAAATTCCAGCTGAATATCGAGATCAAGTTGAGCAAAAACGCGCTCAGTTGGTCGAGGCTATTGCCGAAACAGATGACGTTTTAATGGAAAAGTTTTTGATGGAAGAGGAGCTAGACATTAATGAGCTTAAAGCTGCTTTAAGAAAAGCTACCATCAACTATAAATTAGTCCCTATTTTTGCTGGAAGTTCCTTTAAAAATACCGGCGTTCAGGTTCTGTTGGATGCAATAATAGAGTATCTTCCTTCTCCACTCGATATTGATCACATTGAGGGCAAACATCCCAAGACTGATGAAGTTGAGATAAGACAGCTGATTCCAGAAGAGAAATTTTCTGGTTTAGCTTTTAAAATTCAAACTGATCCACACGTTGGTACGCTGACCTATCTTCGAGTTTATTCTGGAGGGTTAAAATCTGGAAGCTATGTTTACAATTCCAGCTCTGATCAAAAAGAAAGAGTGGGTCGCTTGTTGTTGATGCATTCCAATATGCGTGAAGAGATTCAGGAAGCGAGAGCGGGCGAGATTGTGGCGATTGTCGGACTGAAGAATACCTCAACAGGCGACACATTGTGTGATCCTGAGAATCCTATTGTTCTGGAAAGAATTACGTTTGCTGAGCCAGTAATCTTTTTAGCAATTGAGCCAAAAACTAAAGCAGATCAAGAAAAGATGGGTGTATCATTAAATAAATTGAGCAGTGAGGATCCCACTTTCGCTATAAAAGTTGACCCAGATACAGGCCAAACCCTAATTGGCGGAATGGGAGAACTTCATCTTGAGGTATTAGTCGAAAGAATGCGTCGAGAACACAATCTTGATGTGAATACAGGCAAACCTCAGGTAGCCTATCGAGAAACGATTCTGAAACCCACAGAAGGTGAAGGTAAGTACATCAAACAATCTGGTGGTCGTGGTCAATACGGACACGTTTTAATCAAGGTTGAACCTTTGGAGAGAGGCACTGGTTATGAGTTTGTGGATGCTATCAAGGGAGCGGCAATTCCCCGGGAATTTATTGCTCCGGTTGATAAGGGTATTCAAGAAGCAATGGAAAGAGGTTATTTTGCTGATTATCCCCTAACCGATCTCAGGGTAACACTTTACGACGGATCTTATCACGAGGTTGACTCGAGCGAAATAGCCTTTAAAATGGCTGGCTCCAAAGCTTTGAGAATTGCCCTAGGTGCAACCAAGGTAGTTTTGTTGGAGCCCATAATGAATGTAGAAGTTACTACTCCAGAAGAATTTATGGGTGATGTAATTGGCGATCTGGGGAGCCGACGCGCTCAAATTAAGGGAACCAAAAAAAGAGGTAATGCTGTGATTATTACAGCAGATTCACCTCTGGCAGAGATGCAGGGATATGTTACAATCTTGAGAAGTATGACTCAGGGGCGGGCTAGTAGCGTGATGTTGCCCTCTCACTACGAAGTGGTTCCCGACCAAATTGCTCAAAAGATTGCTTTGGAGCGCAAAGGTAACAAAACTACTGTAATTGAAGATTAATGGAACTCAATCCTGACAGAATTAAAAATATCATTTACAATAATAGGTTCATCTAACAATTAAAATATAAATAATAAGGAGTCAATATGTCTGACAAGACCGTTTTTAACAGAAATAAGCCACATGTAAACATTGGCACCATTGGACACGTCGATCACGGCAAAACAACTCTCACTGCCGCAATTTCATCGACCTTGTCTGTCAAATTACCTTCAAGTATCAATCAGCCTCTCAAGTACGAGGATGTGGAAAAGAGTGAAGAAGAAATTGCTCGTGGAATTACCATCAACATTAAGCACGTGGAGTATGAGACCAACAAGCGTCACTATGCTCACATTGATGCCCCAGGACACGAAGACTACATTAAGAACATGATCACGGGAGCGGCGCAGATGGATGGAGCTATCTTAGTAGTGTCTGCTACTGATGGTCCAATGCCTCAAACTAGAGAGCATATTTTGTTAGCTAAACAGGTAAACGTGCCCAAAATCATTGTGGCTCTAAACAAAGTTGATATGGTTGATGATGCTGAGCTTCTTGATTTGGTTGAGATGGAGGTACGTGAATTACTTTCAAAATACGGATTTGATGGGGATGACGTTCCTGTTATCCGATTATCAGCCCTCAAAGCTCTTGAAGGTGATGCAACTCAACAAGACCAAGTGATGAAATTAATGGAAGCGGTTGATGAGTACATCCCTGATCCGGTCAGAGATCTTGACAAGCCATTCTTAATGCCAGTTGAGGATGTTTTCTCTATCAAAGGTAGGGGTACAGTGGCTACCGGTAGAATTGAAACTGGCGTTTGCAAAGTTGGTGATACCGTGAGCGTCATTGGTATGGGCCAAACTGCTGAGACCACAATTACGGGAGTAGAGATGTTCAGGAAGATACTTAATCAAGGTCAGGCTGGTGATAATGTTGGTTTGCTTCTAAGAGGTGTCAAGAAAGAAGACATCCAAAGAGGTCAGGTTATTTGCAAAAAAGATAGTGCTAAGCCTCACTCTAAGTTTGAGGCAGAGGTTTACATTTTGAAGAAGGAG
>DAOLOF010000006.1:0-10014 GCA_035416965.1 Candidatus Woesebacteria bacterium | reverse complement strand
ATTCATAAGTGAATTAATTTCTTCCTTTGTTCTTTTCCAGTTTTCTGTAGAAAACGCCCAAACCGTAGCGGTATGAATCCCCAAATCGCGAGCAAAACGAAGAACCTCATCAACAGCCTCAAGGCCCTTTCTGTGTCCTTCCAAAGAAGGAAGCCCTTTAGCTTTTGCCCACCGTCTATTTCCATCAGGTATAATGGCCACGTGTTTAGGAAGCCTTTCTGTCTCTATTTTTAACAAGTCCTGATCTGATATGGTAACTTGACTTGGCTCCGCCATTGGATAATTATAGCATTTTTCAAAATATGCTAATTTTCAAAATATGCTAAAATCTGGCTTATGCGAGAGTAGCTCAGTTGGCTAGAGCGTCTCCCTTCCAAGGAGAAGGTCGCGGGTTCAAGCCCCGTCTCTCGCTCACCGCGACAATTAAAATCGGAGAGTAGCTCAGGCGGCTAGAGCGCGCGCTTTGGGAGCGCGAGGTCGCAGGTTCAAGTCCTGTCTCTCCGACCATCTTGGACAGAAGGTATTTTTACATACTTCTCAAAGTTAGGATTTAACCGATGAGACAATACTTTCTTGTCCTTAATAGTAAAGTTCAAAAATATCATTCGGATTATCTTATCCACTAGATACTGGTTATCACTACTTTTGATTGTGTTAGCAAGATTATCAAAGAAGTTCAAAAAGTTTTCATAAGTCATCAGCTTAGACTCTAGGTTGTGGTCTATGGTGATAATATCTTCCTGGGTTTTGGTTTTGATTTGTTTAAGATTGTCTAAATCATCAGTTAATTGTTTAATCTCCTGATTAAGCTTGTCAATTAAAGCACCTTGAGCTTTTGCTAAAGCTAAAGTCTTTGTCTCAATGGTTTTATCTGTTTCACTGATTTGTCTGCCAATGCTTTTAAGCTGATTAACTAGCTTCTTTCTGTTGTGGTTCAAGGCCTGTTTGGCTTCCTTAACATAGGCCTCATAAGCTGTTTTATCTATGGTGAAACCTGAGCTTAATACCTCTAAAATATAATCAAATATAATTTTACCTCTTAACCCTCTAGACATTTTTTTATCAAACCTACTTGGACAATCTTTTCTACTACACCTCGGGTTCAAGTATCTATTTTGGGATTTTCCGCATATCCGCATTTTTCCTCAAAATAAATCCATCAGTTGTATAAATGACTTATTACAGCCGTTACAAGCAATTGAATTAATTCGATTGAAATCAGTCGTCAGAGAAACTATGTTTGAAGGAATGAATCTCCAAGGCATTCCGGTAGTTTGAATCAATCTTGAATATCTGGAAAACTGGGCTTTTAAGAGAAATGAAGTTCCTGTCTTGCATGTTCATGTTTTTGGTCGAGCCACCACGGCCAAATGTCAGCGCTGGCCAGAAGCGGTTTTTCTCCCAGACAGATCTTCCGGTTTTTATGATAACTTTCAGTCTCTAACCGTTCAAGACATGCAGGTTATCAAAACCATCATGATTAACAAGTTTGCAGAAACTCGATATAGCGATCAAAACTGGAAATTAAATTAATTGTTTGTCTTGTAAATAGTAGTGTTTGAAAAAATTAAATTTCAAATAGATTATCTAATATTTGAGAGACTCCGGATAGTAAGAGCATACCGACCTGAAAATTTTCTCCTCATCTGATAGAGGCATACTCATTGATGCTAAGCGTAAAGTAGTTAGCTCGTGAGCACGATGAGCTAATTCCAATGCTCGAGTGAGAAGTTCGTTATCAACTGACTCAGCAGTACCGCTGATATACGCACGAAGTTTAGCCTTATCAGCTGCAATCATTTTTCTCACCTTAGGGTCTCGTGCTTGTCTAAACTGATCAGAAAACAGATCGTTGAGATAATGCTCAACATTTTTGATGTCTAACATTGACTCAATCAGAGCAATTAAATTTTCTGCCCGCCGTTGCTGATTAAATAACAGTAACCGTCTTTCAACAGCTGTGAGTTGCAGTTCGCTATAATCTGTAAATAGTTCATAGAGAATTCGAGAAAAGTCATCAGGTGCAATTCCCTCTCCCATTCTTACTCTGGCCAGAATTTCTTGGTCTAAGGTAGTAGAACTTCTGTTCATTGAAACAGCAATTGGTTTAACAAAGGGTCTATCAAGCTTCAAAGACAAAGAGCTAATAATTGTTCTCAGATTAACCATTTCTCCTGGAATGCTGGAGTCAAGTTTATCAGCCGCAATCAACCTTCTGGCTAAAAATAACAACTCTATATGATTGTAGGGTGGATCTGTTTGAAGATATTGATTTATAAGATCAAAAAATCCCTTCTGATTTATTCTGAGGTTTTGAAACATTTTATGACCCTTATTTATTTTATCTCTTAAGCCATTAAACTCTGGACCATATTTAGGATCATCAAGGTAGCGAGAACATTCCAAAAATAGTTTTTCTTCAGTTAAGTTGAGATCTTCTGCCCCAATCTCTTTTGAAGAAGAGTGATAATAAATCATAATGACCGCCAAGAAGATTGTTGGCTCATTCAGCCAGTCTTGAGTTTCGGCAGTAGTTGGATTTATACGTTCGTTATAAAGATCATATAAAGTAATGAGTGCTCCAAGTTGAGCGTGTTTTTCTTTAATGTGATATAGCTGTTCGGCTATATCGTGAAATCTAGCCGCCAATACCATTGCATCATACAAAATTGGAGATTCAAAATGCTGATAATTTCCTGTGCGGTTTCTGACTTCAGCCGAATTAGTTATGCTTAATGATAGGAGAGAAAGAACACGTCTGATATGTGCCCAACCATGGTCTGGATTTAGCTCAATACTCATTATTTGCTCAGCCGTCAACAAATGCTCATAGAGTAGTTCAACTTTTCTTACAGCTTCATCAAGAAATGTTTCTTGAAAAAACCTTCTGGCTTCAGGGTGATTTTTTTTCAACCATTCATTTCTTCTTTTTTTTCTGTTTGGTTCTTGTTCTGCCATAAGCGTCACTATGATCTAGCACGACATCCAGCCAGATTGTAATTCATTAAAAAAACATATCAAAACAATTAGAATTATGTCATATAATGATCCTATTGCCAAGAATTCTGAAGATAACAATAATTAATGGTTATTTTATGCCCCAATTTGCCAATTTGCCGATCAAATTTTCTTCACAGAGTAAATCGGTTACTGCAATCACCCAACCGAGCATATCTTCCTCAACTACGCGATCTGTTTTGTCTAACTTGCAAAGATCTGCTTCTTCCCTTTCCTCAAATCAGCCTTTGTCAAACAGTCAACCAGATCCTTCTCGCGGAGTCTATCAACAGTCGTTGGCTCAAACTATTGATCAACGCCGCCGTTTCAAAGCCGCAGAATACTCAACCAAAAATCCAATTCAAGATCACGTTAAAGAACGAGGCGAACTTCTTGAAAGACGAATCGGACACCTTCAACAACAGCTTAAGTCCTCATCGTCATAAATTTTCGAAATAGGTTATTTTTCAGTTTCACCATGTAGAGTGTGAGTGGTGTCTTTTACCAATCATCACCTTCCTCAACAAAATTCTACTCAATTAGCTCATGAGGTTCTTCAAAAATACTTTGGTTATTCTAGTTTTAGAGAAGGTCAGCTTGAAATTATTACCAGCATTCTGAATGGACGAGACACCTTAGCCATTAGATCAACTGGTTCAGGCAAGTCAATCTGCTTTCAAGTACCGGCTCTAAGTTTGCCTCATCTCACTTTGGTCATATCTCCTTTAATCTCACTGATGAGCGATCAAGTCTTTGCGTTAAGACAGAAAAATATTCCTGCCGCTTTCCTCAACAGCACCCTGACTAGTGAAGAAATGGAAAAAATTTATCTTCAACTGAAACAGCAACGGCTTAAAATGCTTTATCTTTCCCCAGAAAAACTCCAAACCGCCGAGTGTCAGCGAGTACTCAAAAGTGTTCAAATTAGTTTTGTGGCTGTTGATGAGGCACACTGTGTATCGATGTGGGGGCATGATTTTAGACCAAGTTACACGCAAATTGCCAAGGTCCTACAAATTTTTTCAGTTCGACCAATTGTGGCTGCTTTTACTGCAACCGCCACACCCTTAATCGCTGAAGATATCTCTTGTTCGCTTAAACTGCAGACACCCGTGATTTTCAAACAATCTGCCTTGCGCCACAATTTGCAGCTGATCATATTTTCCTGTCAATTGCTGACTCAAAAACAGCTTTGTATTCTGAAAATTCTCCTTAATCACTCTGGCCAGTCGGGTATTATTTACTGCGTCACGAGAAAAGCAACTGAAGAGCTGGCCGCCTTATTAAATCAGCTTAATTTCAATCACCGCCTATCAACCGCATCAATAATGGCATATCACGGTGGCATGGAGTCAAGTGAAAGACAATCTGTTCAAGATCAATTCATTGCTAATAGAGTCAAGATCATTGTTGCAACTAATGCCTTTGGCATGGGAGTTGATAAAAGCAACATAAGATTTGTGATTCATTATCAATTGCCAGCAAATATCGAAAATTATTATCAAGAAGTGGGTAGGGCAGGCAGAGATGGTCAATTGAGCAAGTGCTACTTGTTATACTATCAACCTGACATCTTGATTCAATCTCACATGATTGGTCAAGCCTCACCAAAACAGCTTGATATTGAACAAACCAAGTTTCGTCAGTTTTTGGTATTGCTCAATTCACCTCGCTGTTTGCAATACTCACTGGCAGATTATTTTGGAGAAAAGACCAAAAAAGCTTGCAAGCTTTGCAGTCATTGCCAAACCATAGCTCTTACATTTTCAAATGAAGAAAGGTGGCGCTGGCAGTGTCTCCATCAACAGCCATTTTTTGCCCAACTACCAATTCATCTTAAGCTGTTACTAACACTTTTATCACCAATAAGCTCAAGTGATTGGCAACGGATTCCGGGTGTTGGGGTGGGCATCATGAAAACCCTTCACCTGCAACAATGAGACTTGGCAGAATTTGTACTACGTATACTGCTAGCAAAATATTTGCACAAGTCATGATGACCGCTCGTACTATACCAAGATGTGATAGAATCTAACCTTTGAACAAATTAACTATTTATCTCAATATGACAATTGATTCTTTAGTAAAAGAGTATGAGCAAATCGGTCATTTTTTAAACCAGCATTGGCCACTCAAATCAGCCAATCAGCGAGTTTTCGCCCGTACAATGAAAATTGTCGAGGAGTTGGGAGAACTAGCTGACGAGATTCTCACAAGCATGAATTTACAAAGACAATCAAAAATGGCTGCTTTTTCGCAAGAAAATGTTGAGGATGAGTTTGCTGACGTGATGGCATCCTTGATTTTACTGGCTGTTGAATTAAAGATAGACATCAAAAAGGTGATGAAGAAAAAAATCAAGTACACCAGAGAAAGATTTGAGATCGATTCAGATTGAATAGAAAAAGAGTAATTAACTCGATTTAGCCCAGATCAACTATTTGATAGTCATTAACATCTCTAAATCCGCGCTGGCGATAGTACTCGCGTGTTCCCACGGCGCTAATAACCGCCAGTTTCTTAAATCCCGCTTGCTTGGAAATGTGTTTGGCTCGATTGATGAGTTGAGTTCCCCATCCTTGGTGTTGCACTAGCTGAGGGTTACCTTGACCCAGTCTGCTCGCTTGACCATACACATGCACTTCACGGATGATTGCACAATCAACAAGTGTCTCCACAAAATTGTCTGCAGGCTTTTTGGGCAAACTTAACCTCAAAAAGCCCAACAATCGTTTGACTCCGTCAAGATCAACTACATACTGTAAAAAGTGTTCTTCACTTGCGTTAGTTTGATACTGTTGATCATCCAAATAAACATCTTGAAAGCGATAGGGTTGATTTCTGATCTCCCGATCGCGGATATTTAACGAACTCAGTTTTTGTCGTTTGATTGTATCCTGTACCAGTTGTCTGAAGTTGGATTTTTTGTTACCGACCACAATCTCGTTGCTGGGAATATCCCTGATCATACGAGTCACACGACAGTACTCTGGAGTATGGGTCATGCAGTGTACCAGAACATCCAGCAGTTCTTGATACTCATATGGTTTCCACAAACCTTCCTGATAAATTTTCATCAACCCCGCACTCTCCAACAGCGAACAAGGATAGATCTTTAACTCATCAGGACAAAAGTGAGGATCGCTAAATAGTTTCTCGTAGTCCTGCTTATCCATTGCCGGATTTGAACTATAGAGATTGGGCATCCAGTGAAGATGAATTTTAAATCCAGCCATCCGAAGCAAGCCCACCGCCTGAGCCGACTGAGCCACGCTGTGTCCCCGACGGTTGGCCTTCAACACTGGATCATTAAGCGACTGAATGCCTAACTGAATCTTAGTTGCCCCCAAGCGCCTTAGCTCTTTGACTTCTCGCTCATCAACTAAATCTGGTCGTGTTTCCAATACCAGCCCCACACAACGAGAGCCTGCTGTCTCATTGGCAATCTGTGCTTGTTCTAACTCGCTCCATTTAGCTTGCTGATAGACCCGAAGCCCCACCAGTTTTTCTGCCTCGTCAAAAAGAACTTTTACCAGCCTGTTGTACGGGCTATTTTCGGGATCAAGTCCGTGTGGTTGATACTGAGAAAAAAATTGTTCGTTTAATTGACTATCATTTGATAATAGACGCTTTTGTTGTTGGGATGCTTCTTTATTTTTTTGCTGATAGTAATGTTGAATACGAATCGACTCATCGACATTGGGAAACTCATTCATGGCCCGAAAGCATTCCTTAATAAACCAAATACGATAGGGGCGAGGATAGACAGACCACGATCCTCCCAGTACTATTAATTCCACTTTGTCTATTGGATGGCCCATATCAAATAACGCCCTAAGTCGATTATTAACCTGTAAGTAGGGATCAAAAAAGTTGTGTTCTGCTCGCTGAGCTCCTGGCTCGCTTGCCAAATAGCTTTTGGGCATCCGCACATCGCTGGGACAAAATAGACAATTTCCTGGACAAAAAAAAGGTTTGGTTAAAACTGTGACAGGAGCCACTCCCGATGAGGTCCGTACAGGCTTCATTAACAATTGTTTAACAACGTTCTCATTAAATGGTTTGAGTGAATAAGTGCCAGCCAATTGTTTATACAGAATAATAATGTCAGCCTTCGACAACATACTCCCATCTTCAAGAGCATGTTTTTTTTGGATTGCTAAAATTTTAGCAGTATTTAGTGGCAACGATTGTTCGAGATCCATGAGCAATTCAATTACCAGCAATTGGTCTTTATGTTTTGATAAATCTAACATAGCAGTATTGTATCAGGACAGGCTATAATGTGGGTGGCTTATGAAATCCGCTATCATCAATACATTAAACAAACTCAATCAAGATTTTTATGGGCAAGTTTGTGACTCGTTTAATAAAACCCGCCAAAACGCTTGGACTGGTTGGCAAGCACTCGTGCCATTTATTAAGCAGCTACCGTCTCCCCGTCGAGTTCTTGATTTGGGTTGCGGAAACGCCCGCTTTGCCAAGTTTCTTCATTCTGCTCATATCCAGTCAATCTATCATGGCATTGACAGCAACTCTGAGTTGCTGTCCTTGGCTAAAAATTCATTCTCAGATTCCGACTCTTACCAATTAGCCCAGCTTGATATCATACAAACTATTCAAGACTTGCCAACAATTCCGGCTGAACTTGACCAAAAACATTACGATCTTGTAGTTGCATTTGGCCTTCTTCATCATATTCCAAGCTATCAACTCCGACTCAATTTTTTGCGTTTAATCACTCATTTACTACAAAACAAGAACTCGTTAGCCGTTATATCAGCCTGGCAATTTGCTTCTGATAATCGCATTAAAAATAAATTGGTCTCTCCAACAACTATCGGAATCGACGCTCAAGAAATAGAGAAGAGTGACTACCTTTTGGGGTGGCAGGATCGAACCAATCTCTATCGATACTGTCATGATTTTTCTGATCAAGAAATGAATGAAATCCTGAATCAGCTCGAAAATGTCCAATTGCTTTTCCAGTACTCCGCCGACGGCAAATCAGGAAAGCTAAATCACTACTATTTGCTTCAAAGAATTTCTGATTCTTAAAATTTTAGCTCTTTCTATACCAAAAATTCATTGCCATGTCCTGGCAAACCGCGATATCCCAACCAATTTTTTTTGATCATTGATAAAGATTTTTCTATTTGCGGCTGAGAAGAATATGACAAATCAGTTCGTCCCTGAATAGAGTTGGCAAATAAAGTGTCCCCTGTCAACACCACCTGATCTTGAGGAATTACTAAACAACAACTTCCAGGAGTATGTCCGGGAGTATGAAAAACTGACATCTTTACCTTGCCAATCACGAACTCTTTTTGATCCTCCAAATAGTGAGTCACTTTGGGAGAAGTAGTCACGATCTCATGCTTTAACCAGAAACTGGCTCGTTTAGCTAGTTCTCTTATGAGAAACTCATCTTTTTGATGAATCCAGTATGGCAAATCAAGATTGAGCTGAAGTTCGGCAGCCGCCAGGTTGTGATCGTAATGTCCATGAGTAGCCACAATTCCTAGAGGTTTTAAGTTTTGCGTGAGAATCTCGTCTGCAATTAGCGAAGCCTCATCAGCCGGATCAATAATCAAACACTCTCTTGATGATGTATCAATCAATAAGTATGTATTGGTATCCAACTCTCCAAGCACCAACTGTTGAATCTCCATTTATACCTCCTGAAAACTTGCCTGAGTTCGCATAATATGCTGATGTCTTTTTTGCAAAGCTTCAGGAATATCTAGCTTGTGCTTAAACAGATAATCAAAAATTGCTTCAGCCAAAGCATCAGCCGCCAAAACTGAACAATGAATCTTGGGTTGAGGCAAATCTCCCAATTGATCAACAATGTCTTCATTCTTGATTTTCATGGCTTCAGTCAAACTTTTTCCATAAGCTAAATCACAGATCATACTGCTGGTAGCAATAGCCGCCACACAGCCAAAAGTCTCAAACATGATGTCCTTGATAATTGGTTCTCCTTCAACGCCTTCAGACACTTGGATGTAAATTCTCATCACATCGCCACAGGTCAAGTTGCCCACCTCGCCCACACCATCTGGATTCTCAAGCCTTCCATAATGATGAGGCTGATTAAAATGATCAATTACTTGAGGGGAGTAAGACATGATTAGCCTTTCTTTATCTTAAATGGGGAGATCTCACGCAATCGAGTCACCACCTGCTTAATAAAAACTATAGCTTGATCCAACTCAGCTCGAGTGGTCCATCTGCCCAATGATAATCTCAAAGAACCATGAGCCTGAGCTGGCTTCAGACCAGTAGCCAACAAAACATGACTGGGTTCCAACTTAGGAGAAGAGCAGGCCGAACCAGTCGAGGCCGCTACTCCTAGTTGGCTTAAACTCATTACCAGTGCTTCACCTTCGATGTAATCAAAACGAATATTAAGAATATTGTATAAACGCTCCACTGGATGCCCATTAAGATAACTGCCTTCAATCGAATTAAGAAGTTGAGTTTGCAGATAATCTCGATGAGCCTGAATACGAGGCATTTCTTTTGCTTGATTGGCTATGGCTAGCTCAACTGCCTTGGAAAAACCCACAATCCCTGGGACATTGAGTGTTGAGGAACGCAAGTTACTTTCTTGACCGCCCCCATGCAAAAGAGGAGTGAGAGGCACTGATTTCCTGTGATAAAGCAAACCGACTCCTTTGGGTCCATAAATTTTGTGAGCCGAAGCAGTGAGAAAATCTGCCTGAAGCTCCTGAAGATCAATGGACAGCTTCCCCATTGTTTGAGAAGCATCAACATGAACTAGTGCTCCGCACTGATGACAGAGTTCAATTATCTTTGATAGAGGCTGTATCGTTCCAATTTCATTATTAGCGTGGATCACTGAGATTAAGAGGGTTTCATCATCTAGTTTTGTTGCCAGTTTTTTGAGATCAACCTGTCCATACCGATCGACTTCTAGGAAATCTATCAGAGCACCTTGTTTTGCTAACCATTTGGCAGAATTAAGAACACAATCATGCTCAACTGCCGATA
>DAOLOF010000005.1:0-10138 GCA_035416965.1 Candidatus Woesebacteria bacterium | reverse complement strand
AATATCCATGATCGACCAAATAATTCTGAATAGATTGAAAGTAAGATGATCCGGCTCCAGTAAGAATAATCCCCAGCACTCTCTTCATATCCATTAAAAGAGTAGAGTTTCTGAGCAAATCTCTTAGCGCGTGCAAATCTATTTTGGAAGTCATGTTTTCCCAGGCATGCCGTTCGTTACTAAAGGCAAAAACCTCATCAATCTCATTATTTTTAGTACTTGCTGGCCCTTCAGAATTTACGGCTAATATTTTTGCGTCACGCAAACTCATTTTAGCCATCCATATTTTCTTTTCTGTAGGAGAGATGCTCGCAGCTATTTGTTCTCCTCTCGTTCGAAATGGAAAAAGAGTATCATCATTTGTGGTACTAAAAACTTCAACAATTCTACGGTATAACTCCTCCAGAACATTGCGCTTTTCAACATCCGTCATTGCGCCAATCTCAAGACCAAGTAAATCTTCGTTTCTCATCATTTCTAAAGACTCTGGACTATGTGGAGATTGGGGAGGTGGTGGAGTGGCTGGGGGCGCGGGAGCAGCTGGGCCCGCTGGCACTGGGGGAGCAACTGGCGGTGGTGGAGCGGTTGGGGACGCGGGAGCGGCTGGCGCTTGAGCTAGTAAGCGATTATAATATAATGCCCGTATCCTTTTGTTGTATTCATCTAACAATGGTAGATAGCGATCTTGTATTTCTTGAATCAACTTGTAAAACTCATGCGATTGCCCTCGCTGTTGAGCCATCTTTACCAAGGAGTCCAATTTTGATGCTAAAGCTCCCAACTGAATGAAAAGGGGAGCCACCTCTTGAAAAAAATTGAGGTCATCAGTTGTATGACTTTCATATTTATCCAGAAATTCAGCCAGCTCAGTTAGCCTCCGTAAAATAACTCCTTTTTCCTTAAGAATTTCTTCTGTTGTAAGTTTTCGGCTATCTAGTTGTGAGCCCTTTATTTCAGTCATTTTGGGAGATTAAAAATAATAGCAATACAGTATTTATAAGCCATCCTTTTCTCTACTTCAATTGCTCAAAACGAATCGCAATTAAAAAATCAACATCATTATTAACACAACATTTCGTCTGTTACTCTCTTTGAGAATTATATCATGTTGGGTCACTGGATGCGAATAATTCTTAATTAAATGTTGCATATTCTGTTTTTGTTTGATTGGTTGGTATTATCGGATTTAAGTCCAATTTATACTATAATTAGGCTCATCTTATGAGCGCAAGCACGACAATCACCAACCAATCTCATTTAAACAAACCCGAAAATTTCTTTGGCGCCTCAACTCAAAACAACCCCATTCGTCTTCTCAAACACGCTAACCAAAAGGCTCAGGACGAAAACCTCTATGCTCTTTTAATCACTATCGCTCAACTGGATCCAAATCTGCCTCAACAACCAGAGGTAAATATTTCCGCAATAGAACCCAAGTTTTTAAAAAAATCTACGCTACTTTCTCCTTTTTTTCCTCAAGATGAAGCTGAAATTAAGGAATTTTTCGAGATAGATAAGTATCGAAACATCTTATTTCCTTCAGATTTGGCAGTGTTGGTATTAGACGCTGTAGAGATTCAAGCCCAAAGAACCAAAGATGAAGTTGAGCATCAAGCCCAAACACTCACTGATTCAAATAAAGCTATAATTTTTAACCTCCTCTCACAGATTAACAACTCTTTTGCGCAAACTCTTAAGAGTTTGCGCTCAATAACCCATGAGTGGCAAGACGGAATTCAGATTTCTCTTGAACAAGAACGGCTTTTTTTCCGCAGACAACGCAACAAAGAGTATGGCGAATTGCTAAATTTTGCCGAAAAATGTGTTGATTATTATCAACAGCTGCGAGGACTCTACGACTCCGACTTTCTTAAATCCATTACTGAGGATGCCGGCGCTGGTCCGGATTATTCTCAACCCACAGACAATCTTGACTTAACACAGCCCACTGATGTAACTACAATTTTAGGTCAAGCTCAATCGCAAATTGCCGAAGACCCAACTGCCGCAGGAGAACCTCAGCGCGTTGAATCTCTCACTCCCACTCTTGATACCTCCCCTCCCACCTCTCCTACCCCAGTAGGAAGCACCCAACCTCTAGCTTTCAACTCTTCGGTAGCCCAACTTTCGCAATCTTTATCAACAATTATCTCTCAAAGTCTTTTAACCGCTTATACCACTTCGGATGAAGGAAAGAAAAGCCGCCTTCAACTCGACTCTCTTCCTGACAATCTTCAGCAAGCTCTTCGCAATCAACTTGCTCCTCAAGTTGAGAGTTTTATCATGGCTCTTTCGGCTGAAGAAGCCGAAAAACTGCTCAGCAATAAGCCTGGAGCTTCTGCTGTCCGCTTAAAGATTTTAAAAAAAGCTCACGAGTTTGCCATAGGTTATCCTCCTTTCCGCCTGCTCATCCAACAAGCGATCAATTTCCATCATGCTCAACTTCAAGAAGCTGTCCGACAAGAAGAAGCTAAGTCCGACCAACAGCAAGAGCCGCTTCAAGCTTCTTCGGATTCCCAAGCAGAGCTTGAGCAACTTCAATCAGCAGTATCCCAGACCACGTATGCTGCCGCCAGCAGGAGACTGGAGCAAGTAGCTGAAATCGAATGGTCTCTTGACGAGAATCAAACGAGCCAACTTGCAAATGTGCTGGCAACGATTCAGCTCAATCCCCAAGATTTTCGCCGTCATTTTGACCAGTCGCTTGCCGATCTATTAGAGAAGCAAAATGCCCAAGTAGAAACAGCTCTTGCCAGAACTAATCTCGAAAACACTATTTCTTCGTTACTAATTGGTAATCCGTTTCTCACTCCCACATTTTTAGATTATCTTGACGAGCGCGACATATCTGTTTTGTTTGGTCGAGTGTTTCCTACCAAGATTTTTATAGAAAAAAAACCTGAAATAGTAGCTCTTCTCAAGCAGTATTGGTATGTATATCGAGCCGAACTCAACAAAGTTAATCCGGCACTAGAAAGATTATCGGAAGAACATCTTGCGCAAAGAAAATTTTCTCCTAGCCAAGTAAGGTCTGAGCTTGGAAAAGCTATTTTCATTAGAGAAAAAATTAAAGAAACCTCTTTGAAGGGGAAAGAGATGGTTGGACTCCTTGGAGAACGCGATGGTCTCAGCCAAACATCTCCTACCGCCACCAGAGCTCAAAAAAAGATAAAAAAATTAAAACAATTTTTTTGGGATACCGCTTCTATTCAAGAAAAAGCTGAATATCTCAAACAGGTGGGATTAGGAGACAAAATCAGAGAAGCAAGCACTTTGGCAGTCGACGCAAAACTTGATTCTATAAAACAATTTGATTATTCTGCCTTAACCAATGATGATGTAGACCGCATTTTTAGCGAGTCGGGATTAGAATTCGACTATTTTACATTTATTGCCGCCCAAATTCATTTGCGGGAGATTTTAGTCACTCAATCGATATTAATTAACGCCGCTTTTTTTCAGCATGATTTAGCCGCTGATGCAAGAGCATATCAATTAGGCCTATTGGCCGGAATTGGTGACAATCAACCGCTCTTCAGTTATCCTGGACAATCGCTTGGTGAGGAGGTATCAGACGAATTTGCTCCTTTCTTCTTTCAAGACTTTAGTACAGAAGATACAGAAGGCGCTGCTCAATCAATGGAGAATGATGTGTCTTCACAGAGAGAAGAGTTGCTAAAACGAGTGACATCCATGGGAGTTGAGGCCGCTTTGTCTTATGCAACTGGAGGTGCCTACCAATCAATTCCAAAACCCATTCGTGACTTTATTAACAACGCTCTAGTCGAAGAAAGCTTAAAGAGGTTGCGAATGATTTTGAAAATTCTGAAGGCAGCTGCCGCAACAGCGGCTGCAATTATTGCTGCAATTATTGCAGCCATTCAGTCAACTGCTGCTGTCGTTGGCGCCACAGTGGGAGGCATTATCGCAGGAGGAATAGCTTTAGTACTTGGTGGCGGCATTATTCCTGCTACTGTTGCCTTTTTGGCAGGAACAGTTGCTGGTTTTTTTGCTGGTAAAGCTGTAGGAGCTTCTGCTCTTTCTCCTTCATCTTCCAGCATTCTTCAGCAAACGCAACAAAATATTAGCTCTGCCAGCTCGAGTCTGGGTAGACAAGCACTATCTCAGTCTGGTCTCACTCCAAGTTCACAATCATTAACAAATTCTGCACTTAATCAGGGAGGAGAGTTTGCCTCTTCCGGAGGTGCAAATGTTTCAGCAACCAACGCCATCACTAGCACTCAGGCCGCCATTGCCGTCACTGCTGGCACAACCGCGTTTCCCATAATTGCCGCCACAACCATGATCACCCTCTTTGGAAGCGCCTTTTTGATGGACTACCCTCTTACTCCAAAAGAACTCAATGAGAGAGGTATCTCTATGTATGCTAGTGTGCGAAAAACCGCCCAGATTATAAACGACTCATCTGGATGTAAAAATCAGCGCAGCTGTCCTGACCCTGTTTATCCTGTACTGGTGGAGTACACCATTGTTGTTGAACCAAAAGGAGACTACACTATTGAGTTAACGTCGATTGAAGATAAAACTACCTATCGTTTTAATGAAGAAGCATATCCTCCTCCAGCTTCTGTACCAGTAGTAGCTGACAAAATTGGCTTTGAACTTCCTCAAGGACAAGAACTACCCAGCGCAAGCAACCCTGTGACTCTAAACAAGACTGATGAAAATCCCGACAATGATCGATATGTAATTATTTATCAAGAAGAGTACGACAATCTCTTCAACCACGTCTTAATTAGAAATATTGCCAAAGCAACCTTTAACTACAGTCTAGATGGTAAAACCGGATCAGATAAAGCCAGTAGTATGACTAGCATCGCGTTGGGTAACGCTCCGGACGATTTACTTTGTTGGCCTAATTCTGGTCAAATTTTCTTATATCCTTTTCAACCTAATAGTGGGACTCATCATTTGTGGGATGCTTATGACATTACGCCTGTAGCTCAAGAAAGCAGGTTCGCTTATGCTCCTTATGACGGCTTTATTACCAAAGGTTTTGACATGTATGGTTATGGTAACTACATTAGCATTTCCATCAACTATCTTGGAGAAGACTATCTTTTAATCATTGCCCATCTCGAAAATACTATAATGGATGATGGTAGTAATCCCTCTCCATATTATGTTAATAAGGGAGAAGTAATTGGTACTGTTGGTAGTACTGGCAACTCCACCGGACCCCACGTACATTTTGAAAAGCGCAGAGAAAGCGCTGGGTCTTTATCCCTCACCGAGTTGATGACTGGTGAATCGGCTGTGTTGCCCCTTCACACTCCGATTAGTTCTTGTGCTGATATGTAAATGGTTTCATCAAAAAAAATAATAAAGTTCAAAAACAAACATCAGTAAAAATTTTTCACATTAAAACCATGACAGAGTACTTTCAATCAAAACAAAAACGCCAAAAGCCAAACTATAAAACTTTGTTTTGGCTGTTTTGCGGATTCGTTTGTTTTGCAATTATTGTTACAGTTATCTTAAATCTGAACACTCCTCGCAATGAATCTACTTCCGCAGTCCCTTTATCTCCAGATTCTTTTACAAATTACGACGGATCTACCACCATTTATTCTGGTATTGAGTTCCTCGGAATCAATAACTTCAAAGAGCTTGAGGGTAAACAATATGAAATATATGTGGTTGATCAAGTTGATGAAGAAGCCCAACTTAATGAAGTAGTCCAGCACATTGTCAACAAACTCAATTTATCACTGAGCGAAACGCTCCTTGGAGTCGAGTACTATCGATCGCCAGAAACAGAGCTTATTGTGAATTATCAAACCAATAAAGCCACCCTTACCTTTAATCGCCCGTTTTTTGATAGCCAACCAGACGGAGAAATACCTCAAGACGAGGCCTCCAACAGCGCTTCCGCAACTAGCACCTCACCCAACCGACTATCCTTGGCAAGTGCGACGATTATTGCCAAAAATTATCTGAACGAGATACTCCCCAATTCAAGTTTTCAGCCAGTTCCAAGTTCTGTCACCTATTACAAAGGACAACTGCATTTGGAGGTGGTCAAACCAGAATTAGCCGAATACATTGAGGTGCCATTCGCTCAAATGATTAATGAGACGCCTGTGCTGATCGGTCAAAATGTGTATGAACCAATCAGAATAATGGTTGCTGCCAACGGCTCTGTTCAAAAAGCAACAATTTTTCCATTTTCATTGTCTCCTCGTTTGATCTCTTCTTCTCCTCTTCTGTCTGTTGAACAAGTGATTGAAGAAATTAATCAAAACCAGTTTGCATCAATTATTTATGCTCAGCAACAAGATATTTTCCCCTATTCAACCAGCAATGTAGTTTCTGGCAGGATGAACTCAGTCAAACTTGAGTATCGCTTGGATCAAAATAGTCTAATGCTACTACCTTATTATCGTTTTTCTGGTTCAATAACCAACGACAGCAACGAAACGCTTGAAGTAGAAATTTTAGCACCAGCTGTTCGGATTCAGTTGATTCAACCAGAAACAAATCAATAGACATTTTTATTATTACTAGCGTCAATTTTTTTGGCTTGTCTTTACTCTTTAGTTTGTATAACTTTGGAAGATCAAGTAAAATGAGAAATGATTTCTGTTTGCTTGGTAAGTCCGAACTATGCGCGAACATCCTATTCCTCAAGATATCACCGGTTATAAGTTTCATTTGATTGGCAACATGACTCTCAAGCAGTTTGCTGAGATCTTGCTAGGAGTGACGATTGCCTTTATCTTCTTTAAATCTGGTCTGCCTGGAATTATTCGCTGGCCAGCAGTTTTATTATTTGCGGGTACTGGAGCCATGGCGGCCTTTGTACCAATTGAAGAGAGGCCACTTGACCACTGGATTATCACTTTTTTTAAAGTATTGTTCAAACCAACAAAGTTTTTCTGGAAAAGAAAGCCAAAAATTCCCGATTTATTTTCCTACAAACCATCAGAGGCAGACGAGGACTTATTTTCTGGGGCAGATCTCTCCCCCGCTCGCAAACAAAGAGTGTACGAATTCATGCAATCAGTTAATTACAACAGAGAAATAATGGATGAATATGATCAAGCAGAACAAAATGTCGTTGGTCAAATTGTATCGGAATTTAACCAAGTCAGCGTGAAAAATTCAAAGTCAGAACCAGAATTATCCAAACCCTCATTAAAGGTCCGAATAAGAAAGATGCAGAATCTTTCTCACCACCAACCAATCAATACTTCAGAATCAGTTGGTATTTTTGATGCTACAAACAATTTACACAATACAAACGCTACTCTTAAAGCCACAATCAGCAATCCCCAACCATCAACCAAAACAACTAATTATGAGTCTTCGTCTTCCCCTATTAAAGACGATTCGTCATCAACAAACCCAATTGTTTCGCCTCTCAAAAAACCCACATCAAGCAGACAACAGTTCTTGGAACCAGAACCCACCACACCAGTCACCACACCCATCTTCAATGGCCAAGGCCAAATAGTAGGAACTGTATTTTCTGCAAACAATGAGTTAATTGCGAACGCACTTGTGGAAGTACTCGACCCCTCCGGTCAGACAATAATGGCCAAACAAACCAATTCTCTTGGACAGTTTGTCATCACTCAGTTACCACCTGGTCAATATGTCTTACAACCAACAGCTCTCAACAATTCTTATCTTCCGACAAACCTAACTATTACCGACAACTCTCCCGTTCAGCTGGAGTTTAGGCCAACCATAAACACTTCCATTAACAATCCAAGCTGAACAGTTAATAAAAATATGCAAGATTTGAGGCCACGAAAGGCTTGGATTATATTATACTGATAGTCATCTTTTATGCTGCCCGGTTCACAAAATCAATCAACCACTCAGGACTATTTAGACGTCTATGACATCACTAATAACTTAGTGATTCTTAAATCAGGCGTTGTAAGTTTGGTTCTTTCTGTTGGGGCTATGAATTTTGGGTTGTTGGCGGAAGCCGAACAAGATGCAGTGATATACACTTATGCCGCTCTTCTCAACTCATTGAACTACCCCATTCAAATCCTTGTTCAGTCTCAAGCCAAAGATGTAACTGATTATCTCAACTTATTAAAACAACAGGAAGAAGCCGCCAGTTCTGATCACAAACGAGAAAGAATCCAACGCTATCGCCAATTTGTAAGTGAGATTATTCGAGAAAGAAACGTGCTCGATAAAAAATTTTATACCATTGTACCCGCTTCTCCTTCGGAAATTGGGATCATCACAGCCGACTCAGTTATTCCTGGTAAAAATGAGTTTGACATTTCTAAGTTTGAAAAATCATTTATTTTAGAAAAAGCAGAGGCCGTTCTTGAACCACGTCGGGATCATTTAGTTAGTCAGTTTGCTCGAATAGGCCTCTATTCACGTCAGTTGGAAACTCAAGAAATTATTCGTATCTTTTACACAAACTACAACCCAGAGGCAAGTGAGGGTCAGGAACTGACAGACACAAATCAATATACCACCCCACTGGTTCGAGCCAGCCTAGTCAGCCTTGAACAGCCAGAACCAAATCAGGGTTTTCAAACACCTTCGGCAACATCTGGGGAAACAGAACCAACAAATATCTCACCGCAAGACCAATCAATCCAAACATTAAACACGGAAAATTTTACCCAAGAGCAAACTGAAGAAAATTCAACCAACCAACAATCTTCTTTGGTTGATAAAAAAGAAAGTGCTTCAATAAGCCCAGATAATCCCCCAACTCAAAAGATTGTCTTTACCTCCTTAGAAAAATCAGCTAATCACGTAGTCACCCCGACGCTTGAGCCAACCGACTTGTCCGTGCAAGAACAGTCGTCATCTTTTTCAACCCACGCTCATGACCAAACATCTTCTCAAAAAATAGAGCAGGTCAAAGGGCAAATACTTACACAACCACAAACAACGCCAACCCCTCAAATCACAACATCCTTTCAAGAAAATTTAGATGAGTTTGAGGTACCAGCCAATCTCAGCCGTCGTTCCGCTCCAACTCCATCAAACAACAAACCCGAAGAACGGGCCAGCTCTTTAGCGACACCGTTCAATTCTCAATCCACCCCCATCACTTCTCCAGCTCCAACACCTTTGGACACTCCCGCCGAGATCATCACACACCCAGCCTCAAGCAGTCTCCCAAATTCTTCAACAGCAGATACTATCACCAACATCGCACCAAACACCACAAATGTCCCAGATACTTTTAATACCACAGGTTTGCAACCAGCCATATCGCCAGCACCGCAACCTGACCATGAGAAAAAGCAAAAAATACTAGAAACACACGAAACAAACGAGCTTCCTTCACCAGGAAATGAGAGCAGTGGCCAATTAGTACAGACAACTCTAGAATCAAAACAACCTGCTTCACCAGAACTGGACTCTTCTCTTCAAACCTCAATTGATCAAGTCCTTCAGCAAGTTGAGTCTCCCAATCACATGTCTGTTGCCTCACCACCAAGCAACAAACCATCTTTGCCCTCTGCCAATACCCCAAAAGACGTTGTTGTTTCGGAACCAGTCGTCAACCAAGGCAACACTGCCTCAAATACAATCGACAACCTACCACCAATTGCTGAAATTGAATAAATAACATCGCTATGCCCTCACCCTTCAACTTTTCACTTCCATTTTTCGGCTCTAAAAAGCCCCAACAAACTCAAGATGATCAACAACAGCTGGAGTTAAAACAGATCGAGGAGTTTTCTCGAGGTTTGGTGACAATTCAAGACATCATAGCTCCAGAAGCAATTGAGGTAGACTTCACCTTTCAAAAGATTAACTCTTCATACTCGCGAACTCTATTTGTGGCCGGCTATCCTCGCTCCGTACCTGCCAATTGGCTTTCACCACTGATCAATTTTCCCACTCAAACTAATATTTCTATGTATATTTTCCCCATGGATAGTGCTGAGATTCTGGATAATCTCAAACGGAAAATTACCGAGATGGAAGCTGAGATTCAGTCAGATATTCGTTCTGGGAAAATTAGCAACATCAACACCGAAATCAAGCTTAATGACGCTCGAGTAATTCGAGAGCAGTTAGCCGCTGGTGCTGAGCGCTTCTATCAATTTGGGCTTTATGTCACCGTCAAGGCCGACTCCGTTAAAGAGCTCGATCGGATTACCAAGGCCATCCAGTC
>DAOLOF010000004.1:0-14849 GCA_035416965.1 Candidatus Woesebacteria bacterium | reverse complement strand
AGCCCCATTAGCTCAAAGCCTTGAACCAGTTAGTCCCTATTGTGACTGTTTTACTTGCCAGCATCACTCGGCCGCTTATTTACATCATCTTTTCAAGATAAAGGATGCTCTAGCTTATAGATTGGCTACTCTCCACAATCTTCATTTTTATGCTCGTTTAATGCAAGAACTGCAAAAACGCCGAGCTTCTTGAGTGATCTGAACATTCTCTTACTTCATCAATTTGTTTATTGCTTCCGATTTTCATTGGTGCTTGCCAAATCAATTCGGTTCAGCTTCACTTCAGATTGAATACCGATAATTAGTTAATGATTGCCTTTACTCCTCAAAAGCCTAGAGAGAAAATGTGCCAATTGGGTGCGTGCAATCTTGAACTTGCTGAGCTCTTGGCTATCATTCTTTCAACGGGCGGCAGACAGTTGTCAGCTATCGAGCTTGGCCAGCAATTAGCCAAGGTACCTTTATCTGAGTTAATGATGTCAAAAATGGATCAACTTTGCGCCATTCCTGACATAGGACCCGCAAAGGCCTCGATATTGTTGGCGGCTTTTGAGTTGGCCAAACGTTTCAAAAACCACTCGGCTTTAGTGTCTCTTGACCATCCTCAGAAAGTTTTTTATCAAGCTTTTGAAATTAAGGATCGCCAGCAAGAAGTTTGTATGGCTCTTTATCTCAACGGTAGTCAACAACTCCTGAGAAAGAAAATCCTCACTATCGGTTCGCTTAATCAAAATTTTATTGAGTTTAGAGAAATCCTGGCCCCGGCAATCACTTTGCCTGCTTACGGTTTTATCTTAGTTCATAATCACCCCTCGGGCAACAGCCAGCCCAGCCAGCAAGATATCTTCGTCACCAAAAAAATTGCGCAGGGAGCCGACTTGTTGGGTGTTAAACTACTGGATCACGTCATTGTGACCCAAAACCACTACACATCATTCAGAGAAATTGGAGTCTTAAGTTAAGCTTGTCTAAGAAAGAGTCATCTATTCAAAAATTAATCACTCCTGAATCAGCCAATCAGCCAACACACTCGCCATTTCTTCTTCATGATTATGAAAACCGTGATCAGCTCCCGATATAATCTCAAAGTGGCAGGATTGATTTAGAGTTAGTTGTTCTTGCAGAATTTGAATGGCCAATGAACCTTTGAAATCTGGAACAAACTCATCATTTTCACCATAAACAACAAGCATTGGTCTTGCGATAGCCTGAAAGTAACGAAATAAAGGCTTAGCTGATAGTTTGAAGTGTTGCAAATACTCCAAGAAAGGAAAAGTATTATACTCCCCATCAGGATTTGCCATATCATAAAAAGACTGAAAAGACATTATCCCACTGTAAATTGAACGCGGCACAAGTTCTAACCCACGACCCCTATTAACTTCTTTTTTAGCGCACTCCAAAGCTGTGTAAAAGAATTTATCTCCCATGGTTTTTCTTAACAGACCAGTATCGTCTCCTCCGGACAACAATACAAATTTGCGAAACGGAGAATTAGGTTGGTAATGATTGTAGACACAAATCTTGTTAGCTCCTGTGGAGTGACCAATTAAATACAAGTATTTATAGCCTTTTTCTGCCAACAGGTTCACTCCTCCATTAATATCGTACTCACATTCTCTAATTAGCTCATAAGCCGAACCCTGGACAGTTTCTTGCTGTCTTCTCCCTTTTGAGCCACTGGTAGTAATAAATCGAGCAGATTCTTCTTCATGGTGATTCAAAATTTTTATGAAGTGTGCCCCCCTATTATTAAAAGCCAAGAAAGCAATACCTTTATCTGTCAGGGCCTGAGCGATAGCCTGCATTCTTTTGACAGAGTAAAAAACTGAAGAGTCGCCATTGCCATGAAGATAAATGGCCGCTTTATCAGTAACTTTTGTTGGAGTGAATAATAAACCTGGCAACTCCAGTTGGTCTGAAGTAATGATTTGAATATGCTCCGTAAAATATCTAGTCATGGTATATCTGCTGTTGATCTCCTTGGTCAATCACACGATATCCTTCATCTGCTAGCTGTTGGCGCAATTGATCGGCCAATTGATATTGATGATCTTGTCGCGCTTGCTGTCGATCACGCAGTAGTTGTTGAATTGAGTTGGGCAAACTATTCAAATCTAGAGCCTGAGGAATGGCAACTTCGGCGCTCATGAGCTGAAGACCTAGTACTTCGTCAAATGATTGCAGTAAGCCCAGTTTTTCCTCACTAGATAATGATTGATCTTTTGTCACTGTCCATAATAGGGCCAGAGCCGCCGGAGTATTGAGATCGTCACTCATAAACTCAAAAAAGCGACTCTGATAGTCTGAAGCAACCAAAGAAAGTTCTCCTTGATCATGACCGATCTGAGTTGACAAAGATAAAGTAAGCTTTTCATCTTCCTTCAGCTTGACAATAAGTTGACATAGTTTTTGCCAACTTAATTGAGCAGCCGCCATACTTTCCCACGTAAAATTTAATTCACTTCGATAATGAGCTCCCAAAAATAACAACCGCAGAGCCATGGGCTCAAAACCTTTTTCTATCAGATCGTCAATCGTAAAAAAATTGTTCTTTGATTTGCTCATTTTTTCACTCTCTACCAATAAAAAGTTGTGATGAACCCAGTACTTAACAAATGGCTTTTTCCCTGTTGCCGACTCAGATTGAGCAATTTCATTTGTGTGATGCACCGGAATATGATCAACTCCTCCTGTGTGTATGTCCAGTTGATCGCCTAAGTAGGTTTGACTCATCGCCGAACATTCAATATGCCAACCAGGAAAACTGCGTTTATGCCACGGACTTTCCCAGACCATCTGCCGATTTTCTCCAGGTCTTTCAAACTTCCAAAGTGCAAAATCGGTTGAATTTCTTTTGCCTTTAATCGTTTCTATTCTCGCGCCAGCCTTTAGCTCGTCAATCTTGAGACCTGCCAAAAGACCGTAATCAGGAAACTACTTAGTATCAAAATAGACACCATCGTCTTCAATAACATAGGTATAACCCGCTTTATCCAACTTCTCTACCATGGCAAGCATCTGAGGGATGTGCTCAGTTGCCCGACAAATAATCGTCGGTGCTTGATTCCCCATCAACTGCATCGAGCGCATAAACGAATCTTCAAACTTGCGAGCAATTGACCAAACATCCAGCTGGTACTTTTTGGCTCCTTTTTCTAGTTTGTCATCTCCAGTGTCCCCTTCCGACACCAAGTGCCCCACATCGGTTACATTTTGGACAAACTTCACTTGATAGCCTTCGTGTTGTAGTTGTCGCACCAGAACATCGTCCATCGTGTATCTGCGCATGTGCCCAAGATGGGCATAATCATAAACAGTTGGACCACAAGCGTAGAGCTTCACCTCGCCCGGTTGAAGAGGTTCGAACTGCTCAATGGTACGTGAGAGAGTGTTATAGATTCTCATATTCCCTGATTGTATCATTCTTCAGGACTGACAATAATATAAGACTCTTTTGTTAGATATATTCACTATCGTTTTTAAACCTGAGGCTTAAGCTCTTTTATTAACTGCTCAAGTTGCTCTGGCGAAACCAGTTTGACAGCCACTCACTTTAAGACATTGAATTGGTGTCAGTCAAAAAAATTAACCAGTGTTACTCAATTTCCCAATTCTCTGTCGATCATTAGCAATGCGAGCTGCAGCTTGTTTTTTGGCACTACCCCCACCCAGCAAAGCCGTGCCCCTGCGACTCACCTTGCCCACAGAAGGAAGGACATTATCATTCGCCTGTTGTTTTTCTTGCTCGAGCTGTTGTTTGCGCTTTTCTTCAGCCTGTTTACGTTGAAGTGCTTGCTGATATTTTTTCTTGGCTTCTTGTTGTTCCGCCTCGGTTAGTTGCTGAAAACGCTGATGTAGCTTGGTTTTTTTAGCTTTAACTTCAGGCGAATCCTCCACATTTATTCCCAGAATTCGATTAATATTAAAGAACTGTCTTATCTCTTTACTAATATCCTGCATCGGTCGCTTAAATAGCTCATCGCCAAGAGTACTTACTTCTCTTGGTGGAGTTGGTTGAGTAGAGCTGCCTGATTGAGAAGACGGTTTAGTACCTGTTTGGCTGGACTGTTGTTTGACCATTTTTTGTTGCATTGCGCCACTCATGGCTTGCTGTTCCATGTGAACCTCATCTATCCCAAAGGAACTAAATGAGCTTCTCATTCCACCAGATTGGCGTGCAACTGTTGCTCCTGATCCTTTCATATCTTCATTTGGTAGTTAATCAATTAATCAATGTTTGTTATCAGCCTCGTTATGTTTGATCTTCGCTCTTAATTTTAGTGTGATCCAGTTGCCGAATCATCATTCCATCAGGAACAATTCCTCTTTCCGCCGCTTCGTCAGCCTTTGCCTCAGCTCTCAATTGAGTTTGTTCTGAATCAGAAATAATTTGCTGAATCAGCTCTTGCTGTTGTTTAACCAGTTCTTTTTCTTCAATCTCTTTTTGTTGTTTGAGCTCCTCAACACGAGCCCACTGAGCAGCTTCATCAATTTCTGGTTCTGCCTCCTCAGCATGGAGTTGATCTGGCAACGGAGTGGGATTTTGTGAATCCCCTGCTCTGGATTGAGCATTTTTGATTAACTCCTCTAGCTCATCGAGTGGATTTTTTCCTGAGACACCACCCTGTTGAGTCGGCAAGATACCAGGAGAGTTAGTCTGGGAGTTGGGATCATCTTGAGTCATATGAAAAATTCCTGAAAAATTTTACTGTTAAGTACAGATTCATGATATCACAAACAGTCCAGACTGAGACCTTCAACCCCTTTAAACGGTCAGAGCGTGATACTACTTGCTATCAGCCGATCTACTAGCTAATTCTCTTTTAGAAAATTTTTCCTTTTTCTTGCGTACTCTCCGAGCCCCTGCCTTGATAGCTCCAGCAATGGCATGATAAGGGTCAAACGAACTACTTTCAACCACAATATTCTCTCCCGGAGTCTCAATTTCAATCTTGGCCTTGGCCGCATCGGTGTCGCTTTTTTTCCGGACAATTTTTTCCAAATACACCTTCACCCCTATCACTCTGCGACCAAATTTGCCCAACATTTGAGTAGATTTGTTCATTACAAAGCCCCTAATTCCTTCCGTTACTTTCATCTCTTTTGCTTGGACAATAACTTTCATGAGTTGCGCCCTCTAACAAATTGATAATTCACCTAATGGCTCTATTCAACCAAGATGCTTGGCAAAAAAACCACAAAAAAAACCGACCAGTCTGATAAGTTCAGAATAGGGTCGGTCCACACCTCGTGAAATCAGTAGCTGATTCACATCAATCATTGTGTTTAGTATAGCAAAAATGAGAAAGCCTGTCAGTTGATGACGTTCGATAACTTCATTTTTTCACTCAATTTTTCTTCTCCCATCAAGAGCTCTTGCCAGAGTCACTCCGTCAGCATACTCAATGTCTGCTCCAATTGGCAGACCATGACCTATCCGAGTAATCGTTAAATCAGAAAATCGACTTGCTTTTTCAATCATTTCTTTTATATAAAGAGCTGTAGCTTCTCCTTCCATCGTAGGATTGGTAGCCAAAATTAACTCTCTCACTCCATCCAAACGATTAAGAATGTCAGATATAAATAATTGTTCTGGTCCAATGTTGTTAAGTGGATCAATCGCTCCATGTAACACGTGATACATCCCCTGATAACGATTTGAGTTTTCAATCGCGATCAAATCTAAGGGCTGTTCTAAAACACACAAAACGCTTTTGTCTCGATTGGGATCACTACACAAAGCACACGGATCAGTCTCAGTCACCTCATGACAAATCGAACACAGAGTGATTTCTGTCTTTATGGCATGTAATCGGCTCGCAAACTCATTGATTTGTTCTTCTGGATTGTGTAATAGATAAAACACCAGTCTCTGAGCAGACTTGGGACCGATACCAGGTAATCTTTCAAATTGTTCAATGAGTCTTACTACTGCCCGAGGAAGTTTTGCCATAGAGGTTCTCAGTATACACAATTTTAAGAAAAAAGTGAGTTGCTCTCACTTAGTAGAAACGATTGGTTAGAAGAAAATTTTAGAATCAAAGACGAGTTTCTACTATTTTCCATATTTCTTCTTCAATTTGCTCCAGCGACTGCTTCGCATCAACTACAACCCACCGTCCAGTTTTATCTTCCTCAACCAACTCTAAATAGGCTTGGCGCACCTTTTGATGAAACTGGGTTGTTTCCATATCGAGCCGATTTATTTCTCCAGATCGATTGCGCCGTTCCAAACCAATTTCTACCGGCAAATCAAATAGAATTGTTAAATCTGGCAAGGTATGACCAGTGGACAGATCATTGAGCTGATCAATTAGCTCTTTGCCAAAATCACGCACCATTCCCTGATACACTACACTGCTATCTCGAGAGCGATCCATGACGACAATTTTACCAGCCTTGAGAGACGGCAAGACAAGTTCTCGATAAATCTGAGCTCGAGCAGCCTGAAAAAGTAAGACCTCAGTTGTAAAGGCCATGCTGGTGTTGTCAGGAGATAGCACTACCTGACGGATCTGCTCGCTGATGGCGGTACCGCCGGGCTCTCTCAAAATGATGACATCTTTACCCTTGTCAATCAATCGCTGACGTAAGCGCACCGATTGAGTTGATTTTCCAACCCCTTCTCCTCCTTCTAGCGTAATTAAAAAGCCTGGAAATTTTTTTTGTTTTTTTTGCTTCATATTTGTTTTGTTATTAATTCATTGTGATGAGTTTAACTAATGTATAGAGCGATATTTTTTCAAATTAATTATTGAGTCATTGTTTCGTTCAATTAAGAAGCTGTGTCAATGGCCTAGGCTCAGGAACAGCAGAGAGAGCATATCCTCCAGCGGCCATAGCTAACAAGATCCGCTCTTCCTGACTAAAACCTGAATCAGAGGCAGCCTCAAACAGCATGTCCTGATATAAACTCGCACTATTCGCCAGAGCCATCTGTAATGCCGCAATACTTTCTCGAGAATTTCGAAATTCTAAAATATATTTTGCAAAAGGTCTATGCATCCACCAATAAAGCCTGACTTTTTTTCCGCATACTTTCGCAAAATAATCTCTAATCAAACGCAAACAGCGTTCACTGTGAAGATAACGCTCATGCATCTCGGCTTCAGTTAGCTTTTTTCCAGTTTCATCATAGTTGTGGTAGTATTTCTCTGGTCTATTCCAGCCATTGGTAAGTAGTTTTATTAAGACTGCTAGAGTAACATTCAGCTCAGCTGGTAAATATGCCGCCATCATTTGCCATACTTCCATAATTTGATCAAGCTTGGCCTGAGTTACTCCGCTTTCCATCTCTGTCAAACGCTCAATCATCAATGTAATTAGCTTTGTTGGGTCACTACGCACTGCTTGAGCCGTTGTCAACAAACCCAAGTCAGGATAGAGTTTTGTTTCCTTAAAAATAATTAACATATAAATTAGTACATCTATCCATTCAGTTACTTGATCATCTAGGGCGTCATGATGAGACATTCCGTGATCTCTAAGATCTCTAGGATCTATAGGATCTCCGAGTTTAGAGGCTCCACAAGCTTCTAAATACTCGTTCACTTCACCCGATAATAGTTGCACTAGACGTCCAATTGAAACACTTGCCAATTCCTGATCAGCCCAATCTAGAACTTGTCTATTCTGTCTAGAAGATTGTAAATATTCTAAAGCTCGAAGAAACTCTTTTTGAGTTAGATTCATTATCTTCTCTCGCTGATCGTACTTTATACACAAGCAGTTGTGGTTATAGAAATGGTTGAATACCACAATTTGCGCTTTGAGTAATAAAGCACAAATAAATAATCGGTACAAGTGGGAGAAAAAAATACTGAAAGTTGCTTGGCTTTGTTTAGCCAGTAGAGCCAAAACCACCCCGACTCCCTTTTTCCTCAGTTTGAGATGACTCCACCAACTCAATAATTTGGCGTGGCAGGATTATCATCTGTACCAAACGATCACCCTTTTGAACAACGCTATCCTCGTGAGTGAAGTTAAAGAGAGCCGCTTGATACTCATCTTGAGGCCCTCGAAAATCAGCATCGCCCACCCCAATTCCATTGATCATCATTAAGCCTTTTTTGTGAAGGCTGCTGCGAGCCGCCATCATGACCCAAAAATTTGCAGGTAACTGTACAATAACATTAAGCGGAATATAACCCACTTTCTGAGCAGGTATCGTCACTGCTTGTCTCGCATAAAGATCAAACCCCGCCGCTCCTTTTGTTTGAAAAGTGGGCATAGGCAGTGATTGATCGACTCGCGTGATTGTGATCTTCATATATCTTCATAGCCAATTCTTGAATAGAAATAAAAGATTGTTGACAAAAGATTTTCTAACTTAATAAATCATACTCAAGTAATAGGCTTCCTTTTTCATTGAGACGTAAAGAGGAAATTAGCTTCATTCTTTGCAAACAAGGCTGATTAAATAACTTTATACCATTGCCAAAAACAACTGGTTCAATTGTCACAAACATTTTATTCACCACTCGAGCTGCTAAAAAATGGGTGTAAACAAAGCTACCACCACATACCGCTAACTGAGAAATGCCATCTTTACCAAGTTGTTGTACTATTTGTTTGGGATCGCCAGTAATAGTCCGCAGAGAACGCTCATTGACAAGCTGTTTCTGAATCCCTAGCTGACTGATGACTTGATCATGGTTTGCATGGGTATAAACTAAATTGAGTCTGTTTTTAAGAGGTAAATATCGGAAGTTAATGGTTTGGTAAGTTTTAAGACCCATTAACACTGCTCCTGCTTCAATTGTTTTTTGATGAAAAAAGCGGTTGTCTTCCACGCTCGTCCACTCAGTCGATGGTTGCTGAGAGTCTTGGGCAATAAAACCGTCTAAACTCGTAGCTACGATAATAAAGACTTGCGGTGTCCGTGTCATCACTGTAGTATACAACCAGCATGAAGCATCACCAACTTCGAAATATTTTAATTGGCATACTCCTGGTCTCGGTCAGTTTTGCGGGTGGTATTTGGATTGCTCCTCATTTTGGCCAGTCAACAAAAACAACTGAAAAAGCTCAAAATCTCCATGTAGCTTTTTTACAAGAAGTTCGAACGGTCATTCAAGAAAACTACTGGAATAATCTTAGTGAGACAGATTTTGTAACACTCCATGTTAGAGCCATTGAGAAACTTACAGCTCAGCCCTTAGGGGATCGTATTGCTACTTTTGAGGATTTAGATCAAGAATTAATCAAATTAATCGATCAGTATCAGGATGATCAAACAAAAAACGAGTTTGTCACTCAATTGGCCGATTTGGTATTAGCCAATCTGGAGCCATTTGGTCGTAGCCGCCTTTATTCTCGCCAATTAGAACAACAGTTGGTAGAACAAGTGAGTAATATTGATCCTACGGTCGACCATTATCAAGTTTTAGAGATTGATTCTTCTGCTTCAGCTGAAGTTCTCGAAGAGGCTTATCAAACCAAAAAAGAAATCTTGTCTCAAAGTAATAGTGAGGAAAGCCAACAACAGTTGGCCCAAGTAGAAAGCGCATATCGCACTCTAGCCGATGCCCAAAACCGAGCTCGCTACGACGAAGCCGGAATCAATCCCACCATGGAATGGCGGGTTATTAATGACAAAATTTTTTACCTTAAACTCAAACAATTTTCTCCAACTACCGTTCAAGAAATTGTAGAAGTCACTCAAAAAGTTGATCACTATGACGAACAGCTAGCTACTTTGATTCTTGATATTCGAGGCAATATTGGCGGAGCGCTAGATGGCCTCCCCTATTTTTTGGGCCCCTTTATCGGCAACAACCAGCAAGCCTATCAAATGATTCAACAAGGCAAAACTTCAGATTTTAAAACCCGTACCGGTTGGTTGCCTTCTTTGGTGAGATACAAAAAAATGATTCTTTTGATAGACCAAGAGGTGCAATCAAGCGCCGAGGTTTTTGCTGACGTCATCCAGCGTTATAACGTTGGCGTGTTGGTGGGAACTCCAACAAAAGGTTGGGGAACAGTCGAACGTGTCTTTCCTCTCAAAAAACAACTGGATAATAACGAAGAATACTCCATATTTTTAGTACACCATCTTACTTTGCGCTCTGATGGTCAGCCAATCGAGGGCCAAGGAATTGTGCCAGACGTGGATTCTACACAACCCAACTGGCAATCACAACTCTTCCAATACTTCAGCGATCAAAAATTGGTCGACACAGTGGCAGATTTGATCAAAGACTCACAATCTGTGCAGAATTAAACCTCCTTTGAATCCATTTGACCAGGTTTTGGAACAGACTATAATTGAGATTGACGAATAATCAAGTTTTTTATTATTTACCATTACTCTTCTTTATTATGAAACTATTTCTTTTAATCTTGTCCGGATTCATGGTTATTCACTTAAGCCTCCCTCTGACTTCTGTGCAAGCTGTTGCTGTTTCCGAAAAACAAGGAGCCGGTCAAGAAAACAAAGCTAGCCCTTCAACTGGAGCTCAACAGCAAAATACTATTTCGACTCAAAATCGAGTTCAGTCGTCTTCAGAATCAGAACCCATCCAAACACTTAATCAACAACAAACTCAAGATGTACCACCTCAAACCATTACATCATCAGTCTCTGTTGAAGAAATGGGAAAAAATATGCATCGACTGAGTCTCCAACACGCTATCAGACTTGAGTACCGATTTGCCTATTATGAACATAGACTCAGCCAGATTGCCCGAAAGCTTCAGGCACGACTTCAAATAATGCAGCAAGACAACCCAAAAGTGTCTTCATTGATCAAGGCCAATGAGAATCACCTGGTACTTATTCAGGAGTGTGCTCAAATGGCCCAGTCTGCTGTGGGTTTCTTTCGAGAAGTCAAGCCAGACCCAATGAATCAAGGCCAAACTCGGTTAATTGCCAAGGGCAAAGATCAGGCTCAAAAAACTAGAGCTTGTTTTCAGTCGGTGTTGGACTCGATGACTCAGACAGCTGTTCAAGCCCAAAAGATTCAGACACCAACTCAATAATTATTTGTGTGATTAATAAATTCCTATCATGAAAAATAACTTTTTTTTCTTATTAACCCTTTTTACCTTGTTGATCATTATTTTGGGTATACTTTTTTATCAATATCAAGCAAAGCAGATCAATTTGGCACTACACCCCCAATCTGAGGAACTGCTCGATCAGGAAAAAGAAGATACTGCTAATGTATCTACTCCTTCATCAACAGAGAATCTCTTTATTCAACAAGCCCCCATTTCTGACCAAACCGATCTTAAAACAATTCAGCAGGAGTTGCAAGACACTGTAATTTTTGAAGAAGAGTTTGCAGATTTATGATCGCTCGTAGCTAATAAGAGTCAAATTTTTTTTAAGAATTCTCCTGATTTCTTTCAATATCCGTTTTATAACCAGCCGCTTTTTCCTGATCGCGCTGATAGTCAGTGATAATAGTTTGCCATAATAGATTGGCGGCGTTGGTTGCAATTCCTGCATCGGGTAAATGAATTTTGACAATTCCTGGAGCTGAGTTTACCTCCAATAACCAAGCTTGGTTGTCTTTGTCAATGATAAAATCCACCGCCAACCACCTCAATCCAAATATTTGTCCCACCTTTTTGGCCTCGATCATCAAGTCTGGTCGCCACTTTTCTGGTTCAAGCCCGGTGTAGTGCAGCTTCCAGGGCTCATCGGCTGTTGGAACCAATACTTTTTTTTGGACCGCAATCACTTTTTGATCAAGTAGTAAATAGCGACTCTCATATCCCTCAACATACTTTTCAAAAAAAGTCATCTTCAGAGAGCATTTGGCTAATTTCGACAGGTCTTTTATTAAATAGATCCCTCTTGATCTCTGACCCAAAAGCGGCTTACAAATCAGCGCTCGATGCTCAAAGAAAAATTGCTTTAGCTGAGCAAATGATTCTGGTAGAAGATAGGGAATGTTGCGCATGCCATGTTTATCCAGAATCAAACGAGTGAAGTGTTTGTTTTTAACCAATATTCTGGAGCGCTCACCATTCAAATTTAAGTTGCAGTGGAAAAAGTATTGACGAGGCTGAGTGGGTTTTGACAAGTTAGACTTTCGCGCTATTGTTCGCGATAAACAGACCGAGAATAAACCATAATCAGTTTCCCATATTGGGTCAAGATCAAGTTTGATGGCCTCGGCGAAAAGCAGTGTTGAGCTTTCGATCGGTTCTGGCAAAGTAGTGATCATGTGCTATTGATAATAATCACCAATTTTGTGATATTTTGCATTAAAAAAGATAGTGCTTGGAAAATTTGCCAAGCTTAAAGTTTGATGCCTCCCCCACCTTTATGCCACTTTACGCTTGTTAATAGAGGACCATACATATCATCTTCAATATCAATCTTGAGATCGGCCAATTCCTGAGCTGTTGGTGGCCGATCCTGAAACTCAATTTGAGACGCAGACTCGATAATTCCAAGCGGAGTTTGCTCTGCCACCTCTCCCATTTCTAATACTGAAAAGCTAGCCATTGCTTCTGCTACATTAACTTGAACAAAATGAATCTCTCGTTCAAACAAATCTTTTTCTCCTCTATAATCGTGAAGTTGTTTAAAGCCACAATGAGCCAGACAAGTTCCCACCACTCCCCAACGCAAAGGCCAAGTCCTACTATCTGTTACAATCAATCCCAGCTGATTAATCTGGTAGTGTTCTCTAAGTTTCACCCATAGTTGGTTTAGGGTTTCTTGAAGATTTTCTGGCCACAGCACATATTTGCCAGCCGCATTTGATTCATCAATTCCGGCATTAACAGTCAGATGGCCGTGTTTGATGGTAAACATCAAGTCATATCGCGAAATACTGCAAGGCAAGAAAAGATCAGCTTCACGAGCAATCAAATCATGTTTTTCTTTCGAGGAACCCGTCTGAATAAGCAGCAATCGAGACTGGGAGAAACTAATAATCTTGGAAGAAACGGCCAGTACCGAAGCTTCAGGCAAGCGGTCGATAGCGTTGGTAATAACTGCAAATAAATTGTCTCCTTCTTTGACTAATGGGGTTTTAATTGCGGTAATTTTCATTGGTTTGGAAAATAATTTATTCAATAATGCGGCAAGGCTTAATGATAAGCAATATTTCCAGATAAACTTGAGGTACATTATACTCTTTGATTCTCAAGGATGAAAGAGGCCATCCGTCCGGTTGCTCCACTCTTTTTTGTAGTTATTAATGTGATAGGATCAAGCAAAGAAACAAGTAATAATCGTAAGTCACTATATGCCTCTCAAGGTAAGCCTGTCGATTGCAATCAGTGCCATGAATGCTTTTGGCATAAAACAATCGGACTATCGGCCTTTACCAACCCAAACTGGCTATCGCAACTGTGTGGTACCTCTTGATCCAATCACATCCTCTTTACCCAAATTGTGCCTTATTTTTTACAAGAATGAACCAAGAATACTGCCCAAAATCAAGTTGGCAAATCAAGTCTCAAATAATCTGGCAGAAAGAGGTTGGCCTACTAGACATACCGTTGGAGATCATTCTCGCATCTTGGTAATCACTCTCGCCGCTAAACCTCATTATTGTTGTCTGTATAATTACCTTCCTGGCACAACTATTGCTTGGGAAGACTACACCTCCCATCATCTTAAGTTGATGGGGCAAGCTTTGGGTTTTTTACATCGTGATTTACTCAACTTCTCGCAAAATATCCAATCTATTTCTTCTAATGAATGCTTGAATCTTAAAGATAAATTAAATGATTTGTATAATTATTTTGTGCGAATAGATGTCTTACAAGCAGTTGAACAGAAACTGAAACTTCAAGTGCATCTTAAAGAATTTAGGAGTTTCTTACCTTTGTTAGAATGGCTAAGACAGCATCGATCTCATCAGTTGATACATCTGGATTTTGTCAGAGGCAATCTATTATTCGAGAGCTTACACACCAGCACCGCTCGAACCAGTCCTTTCTCAAGTTGCTATCTTAAAGATTCTAAACAAACGTATTTTATCTCTGGTATTCTTGATTTTGAAAAAGTTTCTTTGGGAGCAATTGAGTTGGAACTGGCTAGGTGTCTGGCTTTTTTACTAGTAGACTGTGAGCGCTACCCTCCTTCAACCATCTTTAAATCATTTCTACTGTCTGGCTACACCAAAAGAAGCTGTCATTCTTTGCCCAATCTCCAACTCATTAAACCATTGATCCAACTTTATCTGCTAATCGATTTTTATCACTTTTTGCTTCACAATCCCTATGAGGACTTAATATTCAATCATCATTACCAAAATACCGTCAAATTACTCAATCCGCGCTTGATTTCTCCCCTTCAATCTTGTTATAAATAGACAAGGTTGCTGCCCGTGCCAGGCGGGTTTTTTTTGAATTCAATACTCAAATTTATTAGTTTCGAAGTATTTTGTTGTTAAACAGATCCACACACATCCTATGACATTTAACTGGAAGTCTCGCCTAATAGTACTTGATCAGCTGGAAGAGGTAGCAGAACAAATTAGGGCAAAACACAAAAGAATCGTTTACACTGCTGGAGCTTGGGATATGTTGCATGTCGGTCAAGTTAGATATCTGCATGAAGCAAAAAAACTAGCTGACGTCTTGATTGTCGGTGTCAGTTGCAACCAAGCGGTGAGCCAGCTTAAAGGCCCAACCAGACCCATCCTTGATGAGCGAATTAGAGCTGAGATGCTCAGCTATATTCGGTTTGTTGATTTAGTCACCATTGTGCCCACCCAAAGTCATCAACCAGTGTTAAAAAAGCTCAAACCTGATGTTTATATAACAGTCAAAGAAGACTGGAATAGCGGCTACCAAGAATCGCCAGAATATCACACTGTGATAGCCTGTGGAGGTCGAGTAGAGTTGGTTGATCGTCAGTCACCATTTATCTCCAC
>DAOLOF010000003.1:0-16620 GCA_035416965.1 Candidatus Woesebacteria bacterium | reverse complement strand
GCTAACTGTTTTGGCAGAGTAAGTATCTTCCCCAAACGAGTCGATCTTAAGTTCCTGATCCTTGCCGATATTGCTATCAGTACCAATTTCACGCGCGGTTAGCTTCGCCTCTTTTTGTCCATAGTTCTTTTTCTCACCATCCCCAGAGGAGTTTAGCTCTACCGTAGCGGCTGGAACAGTCACTTCCTCATCTAGTGAAAACTCAAGCGACCCACTATAAAAAACAGTGTCTTGAGAGAATGTTTTTTCTGACTCAGTTTTATTGATAATTTTAACTTGACCTTGAGCCTTTTCACCCACCAGCTTAACTCCGGTTGTAGGAGCAGTTTTCTTTTCCGTGACCTCCTGATAAATCTCTTGAGCCTTGAGTAATCCATCGGCTGGCACCGACTGATCAATGTCGGTGTCTAGAGTGATAGTTACTTCTTTATCAAGCAACTGAACGTCTGGTTTTATCGTCACCACTGCTTGATACGAACGAGATAGAAGTAGATAGAGCGAGACTCCAGATACCAACACACCCAAGATCACTCCTCCCACGATAATTGTTTTAACTTTCTTGGGCGAATGACGAGCTGAACGAGCTATATTTTTTGTTACATCTTGAGCTGAAGATTTAGGTTGTTTGAAGAGAGTATGATTTTTTTTCTTTGAGAACCAACTTAAGAGCCTTGATGTCGATTTTTGGGGTCGGGTGTCTTTTATATCCGTTGCCAATAAGGTTGCATTGGCTAGCGACTCATCTCGAGAGGAGTCGCCTTGATGATTACTGCTAATTGGAATACCAAAACTGGTTGGTAACTTTGAATTGGATTGACCTTCTTGATTTAAGAGAGCTGTTTTTGGCAGATTAGCAACTTCGTCCTGATCAAGAATTACGCCAGACTCTGTCGATTGCTTGTCCATTTTGTCAGTTGACTGATCCATCTCGATTAAACCCAGATCTTGCGCCACCGCCAAACCACCATGCCTTACCACCAACTCAACTAGATCGTCAACTGAAGTGGTTTCAATGAGAGGCGTCTGAGCAAACCCAAACTCTTCTACCCAATTTAATGCAAATAGTTGTTGCTGATATTGATCAATTTCAGGCTGAGTAACACTAGCACTTGCCAAGTTAATAATTAGTGGCAATCTAGCACCCAAGCTGGTTACTTCTTGATTGAGCCGCGCCAAAGCTTCTGTTACGTCTTGAATGAGGTTGTCCGAACGGCCAACTGCCAGCGCAGTAGTGATTTTGCCCTGGAGCATTACTTCAAGATAAAGCGAACTCGCTCCAACATACAACACCAAACTAGACAGCAGTGGGTTTTCCTGGAGAAGATGGCTGTTAAAAGCTTCGGTAATTAACACAAAACCAACTGCCTTAAGTGACAAGTCTTCGCAGAGTTCTTGCAATCGAGCATCTTTATCGGGATTGATCTCAGTCTGTGATGCCCAATCTGGTTCAAGAGCAAATAAAACCTGATCAGTTGCTTCTGACTCTTTGCCAAGATCTTGTAGACTTTCGTCACACTGAACTAACTGATCATCATTATTTTGATAAGGACGTGCTTTTGATTGATTTAAAATTGAAATCTTCTGGCCCTGAGCTCTCCAGAGGACTGAGCTTACCGAGTTGGAAGTAATCAACAAGGTAATAAAAAGATCATTAGACTGAGATTTTTTTTTAGAAAAAACGTTTGGCAGGCCCATAAGAAATCAATTGACTGATATGACTAATATATTCATTGGTGAGAGTCTGACCTCAATAAATCGAACCAGTCACTCTCTGTCTTTATTTTGCTCGAAAGACCCAGCTACACTGCCCTGAAAACAGTACACTCTTCTATTTAAGCAGACAATCTAAAGAATGAAAAGAGGAGTACATAAAAAAGAGTCTTAATTATACTTACACTATCCCTTTATCAAAATAGTTTTGAAATGATTTTCTCTACACCACTTTTGCATAAACTCTGCGCACTCCAGCCGAGACCGACTTCTCCTTGAAAAGAGACAATTTACCAATCTCCTTGGTGTTTGTCACGTGTGGCCCACCACACACCTCCATTGAAATTATATCTGGATTATTAGCCAAGTTTGCTATTGATAGTTGCTGATCACTGGGTCGTCTAATCACATATACATCTACTTGATTGGGATACCTTTCTGCAAAAAAAGCTAATGCGCCCGATTTTAAAGCCTCAGCTTTTTCGAGAGTAATCTTGGTCACTGGCAAAGACTGTTCAATCCAGTCATTAACCTGTTGTTCTACTTGAGCCAGTTGCTGAGTTGTCAGGGGTTGAGGATGAGAAAAATCAAAACGAAGTCTCTCTGGTGTAATATTAGAGCCTTTTTGAGCCACATGCTCTCCCAGTACGCGACGCAAAGCTTGGTGAATCAAGTGAGTAGCGGTGTGATAGGCAGTAGTACGAGCACTATGATCGGCTAAACCTCCTTTAAATTTTTGATCCAAACCTGCTTGAGATTGTTTCAAATGAAGTTGTTTAGTTTGACTAAATAAATCATCAAGATTGTCTGCCAAAGGCACCTGATTTGCTCGAGCTTCATCCAACAAAATTTCAAGTGGAAAACCATACGTCTCATACAGATGGTAAGCTAACTCACCGGTTAGCACTTGTTGACGAGTGACCAATTTATTAAACTCTCTTAAACCAGCGTTGAGGGTACGTTCAAACTTCATTGATTCTTGAGCAATCACTTCCTCAATTTTTGTTTGTACCGAACTTAATTCTGGATATGGCTGATGATAAATCTTGACCACACTATCAACCAGCTTTGGCAATAAATTTTCTGCTCCAGAAAAAGATCGCGCTTGCCTCATCGCTCGTCGCAAGAGACGTCTCACCAAATATCCCTGATCTTTACGATCAGGTAAAACACCGTCAGCAATCAGCATAACAGAGGCCTTTATGTGATCGGCAATGATTCTATATGGGCGCGGATACTGCTTGTAGGTCGTTTGAGTCAAACTTTCTAATTGATGCAAAATAGGCAAGAAAAGTTCAGTTTGGAACACATCTGGTTGGTGGAATGTAGCCGCCAAAATTCTTTCCAGTCCACCACCAAAATCAATGTTTCGCTTGGGCAAATCGACAAAATTGTCAACTGTGCGTTGAAGATGCATAAAAACACTATTGCCAATCTCCAAATAGCGACCGCAGTCGCAGTTGAGATGACATGGCTGATTGGCAAAAACAGATTTTTCATGAAGCCGACACTCTGCTCCAAAATCATAAAAGATTTCACTGTCTGGACCACCTGGCTCACCCACAGGCATTTGATTAGGTGTGCCTGATCGAGACCACCAATTTTTTTCTGCAGAATAAAGCATGATCCTGGCAGGAAATGAGTTATTTCCAGCTGGTTGATTTGCAATTTGATCCCAAGTAAAAACCTCAGCCTTAATACCTTGACTGGCAAACAACTTCTGCCACAAAACAACTGCTTCTTGATCGGCGGGAAGATTGTGCGTCTTGTCACCAGCAAAAACCGTCACAAAAAGCCGGTCGGGTCGCAAACCTATCCAATTAACTAAGAAATCAAAAATCCATGCCAATTGTTCCTCCTTGAAATAATCACCAAATGACCAGTTGCCCAGCATCTCAAAAAAAGTAGTATGACGATTGTCGCCAACTTCTTCAATGTCTTGAGCTCGAAAACATTTTTGAGAGTTACAGATCCTACTGCCAAGGGGATGAGTTTCACCCAATAAATAGGGAATCATTGGCTGCATACCAGAAGAAGTAAATAAAGTGGTTGGATCGTTTTCTGGCACCAATAGAGCTGACGGCACAACCACATGCCCTTGTTTTACAAAATATTCTAAAAAAAGTTGACGGACTTGATTAGCCGAGAGAGGAGTTGACATGGTCAGCTTGTTCTAGATTGTGATTAGATAAACGATTAATAGCCTTGAGCGTAATGATTACACCACCAAAAAACAGATCTCCCAATAAAGTATTTCGATAAAATGGCACACCCAAAACATAGCAAGTTAACAATCCAAACAAAGTGTGAGGGTACCAATACCACCAAACTCCAAAATTTGACAGCAGATAAAAAGCGAGACTGGCAACAGGCAAAAATAGCACCTGTCGAGAGATCCTGGAACCGGCAACTCGACCAAACAACCAGTAAGCACTAAATCCCAGATAAGTAAAAAACCAACCCTGGTAATAACCTCCAAAAAAGAAATCAAAAACCACCAGTTGCAAAAAGTAATATATTGGATTTACTTGGAAAAAACCAAAACTGCCCACCAAGCTGAAATTGGGGAGAAGTGAGAAAAAACGCGACATAAAGACTGCTCCCATCATGGCCAAATTGGAAGCTCTTTTTTTGACAGTAAAACAAAATGCGTTTCGCATGTAAGTCATAATCATAATCCAAAGTGATCGATTTGGGTGATTCAAATTATACACTCTGCCGTTTTTTAGTTTACAAAAAAATTTTTTCTTAGAAAACCCTTGCTGAGTTAATGCATTTATTCAGTTGCCTTCACCTCTTCCCACCGCCACTCCACAACCGAGCCAGATTGTAAAGATATTTTGTCACTGGCTTGAGTAGCATATTCGCCATCAACGTATACCGCCCAAAAGTAATTGTCATTGGCCATTTGGCCATTAATACCCTTCACAAAAACACCAAAATCATACTGTTGATACTCCACCTGAGCTCCTGCCAATAACAATGAGAATGGAGTCTGACCATCTTGATTAGCTGTGAAACGATAATGGTTAACGATTACTGACGAGACAGTCGGTTCTAGAGTGGCTTGTTCTTCAACAAGATTGTTTTGAGGAGAATCAACAAAAGTCGGTAATTTGGGTAATGAGGTAAAACCGCCGCTTATCATATAAACACCACCAAGCAACACAAAAAAACCCACAGCCAGCCACAACCAACCATTGTTTTTACTTTTCTCCTGTGGGATTGACATAGTATTTTCTCTACTTCAATGAATGATTGTCAATGCTAAAGATATACCCAACCATAAAACAAAATTAAGAACCTTTAAACTTTTTCGGAAGTTTAACGGCTCGGTCGGCAGGACGAGCAGTTTCCTTAATAACAAGTCCTGTACTTTTGACGTGAGAAACTTTTTTGCCTAACAACAAATCAACCAGCTCAGCCACCTTGATATCCCCAATGGTCAACTCATCAAGCTGAGGCAGCTCTGAGGCAGCATGACGCCAGGCTGATTGCATCTGAGCTCTGAGTTGTTTGCCTTGATCTGTGCTAAATAAAAAATAGCTTGTAGAACCAATCAAAAAACCCATGATTAAACCCAACCCAAAGCGAGTATCACCTTGAGAAGGTATTTTCCCTGAATCAATAGTATTTTTTTTGGATGAATGAACCACAAGATTACTCCTCTTTATCTGATTTTTTTCGATTTAAATAACTCATAAAACCTTCAAAAACCTTAATCCCTGTTTTGACTCCGGTCGCAATCCCTACCAAACTACCCAATGGCTCACCAATTGACTTGATCTTAGTACCAGCTTGATCCGCAATTTGATTCAAACGAATAATAGTAAGGCGAAACTCTCTCAACACTAAAAATAACTGCACCCCCACAACCACCATGATTGCCACTAACACGATTATTGAACCACCAAAAATATAGGGAAGATATTGAGTCATGTATTTGAGCAGATAATTAGTATGCTATGTTATAGCCTCCATTATAACGCTTTGGCTGATCAACTGGGAATTTGGATCAAATAGTTGCCAATCGCCATGTCAAAAAAGTATCGATCAAAAACGCACATAAACTGTTCGTTGTTGTAAGTTCACCTTGCCTCGTTTATCAGTAGCCTCGATAGTAATCGTGCTGATCCCTTCTCGGGGCAAGAAAATTTCTGTTTGAAATGAACCATCAGCCGCAATCGAAACTGGCTGTGCATTGACGCTCACTATTGCATCTACCTGGGTTGAACCAGATATGACGATCTGTGAAGAAACAGTCTCTCCCTCTTGAGGAGAATAGATTTCCAATAAAGGCGGACGGTTGAGAGAAAACCACTGCCAACCCACATATCCAAATAAAGTGAGAAAGATTGTGACCATGATCACAATCATCAGCGGAATAGGTCTACCCGCCACATGTCTTTTGTTTGTTAAACTACTAAAGGCATGTGCTGACAATTGGCCAGTGGCGTTTTCTTGATAGTCTCGGCGCAAAATAGCTAGTAGTGCCCGCTCATCTAACTTTAATTCTCGAGCATAACTTTTAATAAATCCCTTGACATATACTGCACCGGGAAGCTTTTCAAACTGGTTTTTCTCTAAGGCCTGAAGGTACTCAATCTTGATCTTAGTTTGGTCGGCCAGCTGTTGCAGAGTAAGTCGCTGATTTTGTCTGGCTTCTGACAGAATTTGGCCAATTTTTTTGGTCTGCATAATTATGTTCTGGGAAAGCAAATCACTTATTCATGAGGCTGGCAACCAACCTAACGATTCGCGCACCTTCAGCTTGATTACCTAACTTTTGTTTGACCTTACCAATAATCGGGCCAACCTGTTCCAAACCCGTACTTTCAATAACTTCCGGGAAACAGTGGTCAGATCTTGATCAGAAAGCTGGGGTGGTAAATACTGTTGCAATACCTCAATTCTTTGTTGAGCCTCCTGCACCAAATCTTCTCTCTTGCCTCGTTGATAGTCGGTGATAGCATCTTGCCATTGCTTTATTTGAGACATAACAATCTCTTCAACCTGACCATCATTAAGCTCACCCCGATCAATCTCTACATTCTTAATTCTGGCTATCAACAAACGAATAGTGCCCAAACGAGTTGTTTCCTTCGCTTTCATCGCCTGTTTCATATCTTCAAACAATTTTTCTTTGAGATTCATAGACAAAAAATAGTTAATATTCTTCAAACACAGTCATTCAATTTGTTTCAAACAGCCAAAGCTTAATCGACTAACATTCGTTTCGAATACAATCAAGCTCTGGCAATTTGAGTGGTGGACCCGAGCTGACTCGAACAGCTGACCTTTCCGATGTGAACGGAACGCTCTAACCAACTGAGCTACGGATCCTTGGCTATCAATATTGAAGTATTATACACTAGCATCACTTCTCACCAAAAATCTGAAACAATCTAGTTGTTATTTTTCATCCAAAAAACTGATGATTTTGTTGATTTCGAGAGTCTTGACGTCGAGTCAGTCTAAGTTAAAGTTTTCCTGATAATTTTAAGACATCAATATCCAAGTCTTTCAATTAATCAATCAGAATCATATAGGATGACAACCCGACAGAAACTCACCAAGTTTTGTTCTTGGATTGTTGATCTTTTGTTTCCCGCTCACTGCGTTTTGTGTAAAAAAACAGGCAGTGTTTTATGTAATACTTGTTATCAACTAATTCATTTTTTGCCTTCAGCCTCACTCAAACTAAGAGTTCCTCCCGAAGAGAGTTTTTTATGTCAAACCAAAGTGATGGCAGTCTATCAACCTCCAATTTCTACACTGATAAAAGCACTCAAGTATCAACGAGTCAAAGCCATTGCTTCATTTCTGGCGTGGTTGCTTTATTTGCATTTATCATTACCCGATTGTTCTCTAATAACGTGGGTGCCAGCCAATCCAATTAAACTCGCCGAAAGAGGTTTTAATCAGGCAGAACTGATAGCCAAAAACCTTGCAAAACTACTCAATATTCCTGTCTTACCACTTTTAATTAAGGTCAAGCACACAGCTCCTCAAGCCATAAATTCATGGGCAGAACGGTTGGTCAGTCAAACTGATTGCTTTCAAGTTAACCCAGCTTGCATTAAATCAACCAGTGATCAAGGCATTGATTTGGTTGGGCTAAAAAGACTTCAAGCTGGCAACATCGTTATCATTGATGATGTTATTACAACTGGAGCCACCCTCAACGAGTGTGCTAAAACTCTTTTTCAAGCTGGTTTTAAGGGAAAAATATTTGGAGTGGGTGTGGCACACAGTTCAAAATAGTCAAAATTATGGATAAAAGTGATAAAATAGAGGTATCAAAAAGCAATTTGCTTTTAATGGGGATGTATTGCTTAGACACCTCAGCTCGTTAACAACTGCAGACCATCTTTGATCAAAAGATGTAAAAAAGGATCACCAATAACTGTCGATTCTATTCGCAGTGCAGTTAAGTCTTCTGTAAAGACATTGGCCTCTAGCGTTGCTAGTTGGTTTATGCCTGAACAAGGCTTAGCCCCAGCTTACTTGGCTTAAACCAAGACTGGCATTCATCATCTTCTTTTCACTGACGAGAGATGGTGGGTGAAAACCTAGTCAGTGTGCCGATCAACTGAATCACGCCATCAGTTGATCAAGACCATTGGCGTGGCTACAAAAGCCAGGTTTGTTTGTTCACCCCTTTTGTAACAGCAAAAACAAACTAAGTCTGTAGTGGTTGTTGGCTAGTTTGAAGTGGACAGGGGGTCATACCCCCTCATCTCCACAAAGGTTGATGTATAGCTTGGAATAACTGTTATTGGTACTAGTAAATTTGATTTGATTCACCTGTCTCAACATTATAAACATACAAGCTTTCAACCAGGTTTGGGTTTGAGGCATAACTTGGGTTAACAACACCATAAATAAAATTTGAGTTATCTAACCATTTCAATGACAATCCTTCAAATAAACGCTCTGAACTTTCTCCGTTATATAAATTAACAAAGTTCGGACCATTTGCCCCATCGTTACTTATAAAAGTTACCATTTTGCCATCTGGAGAGATAAGCGGATTTTGAACCCGAGCAAACCTTGCTTCTCCAAGAATCCTTCCTTCTAAACTTGGGAAACTGGCTAAAATAACTTTTGATTCACTTTGAGAAGAGTTCATGCCCTCTGTCGGAATTAGAGTAAATGCCCATTTACTACCAACAGCATTAATTGAAAACTGAGAACAGAAATAATTATCAAATTTTTTGTCTAGTATTTGAGCGTCTGCCTCTAGAGTTTTCAAGTCAAACACAACATATTTCTGATTATTATTATTACCAATTTTTAAAAGTAACTTTGTGTTGTCGAGCCAAGAAACAAAGTTGGGCCCACCTAATGCAGATAGATATTTTATAGATCTTGAGTCAAGATCCACTAAATAAAAACCAGAGGCCATACCCATACTATCCAGAGTCTGAACTTTGGGAATAGAGTCTTCTGAAACTGGACCCATAGGGAAAAAGAGATCCGCAACAGTATTACTGGAAGCCTAAATAATTAATTTTTTTGAGTCAGGCGACCATCCAGAGATGTACTCCACACTCATATTCGATGTAATTTGAATCTCATTCTCGCCATCAGCTGTTAGTAATAATAAATTCTGAGTTTCCTTGTCTATTACAGCTACTATTTTATTGTCTGGTGACGAAAGAGGTTCACTACTACCATATCCAGAAGTACCTCTTCCCCACTTCACTTTCAAATCTGAAACTACTGGATCTCCTCCGTTTTGAATAGGAATAAGAACTAACTGATCATCCTTTACAATAGGATAACTAAGAAATTTACTCTCAGGGATCGCTTCAAAGGTTTGATCTGTAGATAAACCTTCAGAGCAGTTGTCAATCTTTGCCCCTGAGAGGTTTGTAGCAGTAGTTTGGTTTGCACTCCTTTCTTGAACAGTAGTTTGGCTTGCAAGCCTTTCTTGATAAAATAAAAATCCTCCCAAAACTAATAAAAGCAAGCTTACTATCCCAATAAAAATTATTGATGATTTTGATTTAGGTTTTTCTAAAGGTTGATTACTATTTTCTATCAACTGAGGTTGATGAGTTGGGAGATTATACATAGCATGATTATAGCATTTACCTTGTTCACACTTCTACTTGTAAATAGACAAACCTATTACTTATCAAGTAACTCCTCAAGGAAAGACTTTTCTCTAGTTAATCATTCCATTTAAATAGCCAAGTGATAAATTAGTTCCACTTTTTACCAAGCATCTCCACTACGTGTGACGCATTTTGAGAAATCAGAGTCTTTTGGTTTCCCGTTAATCGTTCAAGTTTACTCATTTTGTTGTTGCAGTTGTGCTAAATAGGCTTGAATTTGGCCAGTATTCACATCTCGTGGTTTACTGCCTTCGGGAGGACCAATCAGATTAGCTTCATAAAGTGGATCCAAGATACGAGCCGCTCGATTGTAACCAATGCTCAGTCGACGCTGAAGAAGTGAAGCTGAAGCTTTGCCGCCTTTTTGAAATACTCTCACCGCCTCATCAAAGAGATCGTCAATCTCATCACTGCCAGTACCCACCGAACCCATCTCCTGAACTTTATATTTGCTAGTAATCTCTTCCTCATATCTTGGCTGTTGACCATGAGATTTTAAGTAATCGATCAAAGCTTTGGTTTCTCTGGGTGCTACATATGTACCCTGGACTCTGATGGGTTTGGCTCGATCGGGCGACTGAAACAGCATATCTCCCTTACCCAATAACTTTTCTGCTCCTGGATTATCCAAAATAACTCGCGAGTCTGTTAAGGATGAAACATTAAAAGCAATACGAGCAGGAATGTTAGCTTTAATCAAACCAGTAATTACATCCACTGATGGTCTTTGTGTAGAAAGCACCAGATGGATGCCTACCGCCCGAGCCATTTGAGCAATCCGAGTTACTGAAGATTCAACATCTCCTGGAGCAAAGAGCATAATATCAGCCATTTCATCAATAAAAATAACCAAGTTAGGCATAGCCGTTAAACCAGCCAACTCGTTGTAGTCTGAAATTAGCTTAACTCCTACTTCTTCCATCAGCTTATATCTTTCTTCCATTAAGTGCTCCACCCATTTGAGAGCCGAGACCACTTTTTTCGGTTCGACGATAACTGGAGTGAGCAAATGAGGAATGCCATTATATTGAGTTAGCTCTACACGTTTAGGATCAACCAGGATAAGATTCAACTCTGATGGACTGGCGCGAAATAGCAGAGAACTTAAGAAAGTATTAATACAAACTGATTTTCCTGATCCCGTGGAGCCAGCAATTAATAGGTGTGGCATCTGGGCAATATCCACAATAACCGAGTTCCCGGCCACATCAATACCCAAGCCCACCGCCAACTTAGAGGGGTGTTTTTTCAAGGTCGAAGAGCCAAGTATCTCTCGCAGAGTCACATAGGCGGGTGATCGATTGGGTACCTCAATTCCCACCAGAGAGCGACCGGCAATCGGTGCTTCAATTCTAATTTGACCAGTGGGAGCGGCCAAAGCCATCGCTAAATCAGTGGACAGACTTGTGATTCTGGAGAGTTTAGTACCTCTGGTAACCTCCAAAGCGTATTGGGTGACAGAAGGCCCATAGTTCACTTCCTTGACTGTGGCATTAATGCCAAATGACTGAAGTGATCCTTCGATAATATCGGCATTTTGGTTAACATCACCTCGATCAGCTTCACCTCCTTTATCTTGAGACAGCAAAGACAGAGGTGGATATTCCCAAATCAAAGACATATTACTGGGAGTTAATAAGCCCGAACTAGTTGATTCGCCAGACGTTTCACCCTTGGTCTTCGCCAATCGGGCCTGGAGAGCCATCTCGGCTTGAGGAGTGAGTACTGCCGTGCCAGTTTGATCATCTCCTACGCCTTGTTTAGCTAAATCTGGTTGACCAATCTTGATCTGCTTGTTTTTGGATAATAAAGAAATTTTAGGAATAAATGACTTTTTTACTTCTTGCTTGGCCGCTTCCACCTGTTTATTGAGTTTCTTTTCTTTGGATACTTCAACAAATGAGCTCATGCTTTTGATAATTTCTACCAGTGAAGCCTGCAAAGCCACCAAGAAGCCTATCATCGTTAGGGAAAGCGCAATCACCAGCGAACCAGTTTTGCCCACCAATCTGGATAAGTTGGTGTGAGTTTGCATGCCTATCTCGCCAGTTTTGAGTGCGATCAAAAAAGCCGTCATCATGATCAACAGACCCAGCAATACATTTGGTTTAGCCCATTTCCGATCAATCTGTAGCATGATCAAACCACAAGAGACAAAAACTAGTGGCAGAAAAAAGATAGCTACACCCAGCTTTATTGATAAATACTGATTGATCTGTTGCAGAAGTAAGCCTTGACCTGTAAACGATATTAAAACCAGCAAACCAATCAGAATTAAAATAATTGCCACAATTGAGTGGAGGGTTTGAGACTCAATGCGGAGTTTAATGGGCTGAGATTTTCTCCTAGATCGTGATGCTCGTTTTTTCTTCTTCGACATATCGCTTCAATAAGTATATCAAAAAACAGCAGTAATAGTCACAATAATGGACTGGAAAACCAACTTGAAACGCAAACACACGAGTTTTACCTATCACTGATAACAGCCACAACAATCGGCTCACGCTGAATCACTTGATAAAGTCTTTTTTGTAAGCCCTTCTCCACATTTTGTTTGAGTTCAAAATCCTTATATTTGGTATTTTGTTTAACAAGCTCGCTAGTAGTCTCCTCGATAAAAGTAATCACTTCTCCTGCTTGCTTCATAAAAACGAATCCCCGTGAAACCACCTCAATTTGATCAGTCAAAAAGTGATTGTTTTTGCGTGGAATAATGACTACCACAATCCCGGCTTCACTCAAGGCACGCCGATCGGAAAATACCACCGGACCAACATCGCCCACTCCTAAGCCATCAACAATTTTTGGCTTAAGGTCAATTTTTTCTGCAACAACCCATCTATTTTGATAGTAAGCCATGACTTCGCCAGTTGCTGGTATCAGTACTCGATTATCTTGATAACCCAAAGAATGGGCGACCCTTGTTCGAAACAGCTCTCGATGACGATCGGCTCCACCAATTGGCATCACAAACTTCGGCCTAACTCGAGAAAGAAGTTCCGCTTGCTCCATTGCGCCCGCATGACCAGTGTGATGAATATTGGGTTTTATATCAGGATAGATCACCTGAATCTTGTTGCGACATAACTCATTGATCGCTCGATAATAAGGCACTTCGTTGCCGGGAATTGCATCTGCCGAGATAACAACCTTGTCGCGTTCAGTTATTCGCACCAAACTATGTTCTCCAAAAACAGCTCTCACCATTGACGATCCCTCCTGACCCTGACTACCAGCAATAATAATCACCAGTTCTTGATCCTTGTATTGATCGATCTTTTTTTTGTTTATCTTGACTCCCTCAGGAATATTCAGTTTACCCAGCTGTTGAGCTACCTTCACGTTCTGCTCCACGCTTCTACCAATAAAAACCACTTTGCGTCGATGAGCCACTGCAATGTCCACTACCTGCTGAATTCGATGAATATGCGAGCTCATCAGGGTAATGATAAACTTCCCCTGTACTCCTTGAATCTCAGCTTCAATAGCTGGACCAGTTGTTGATTCTGATTTGCTCCAGTCATCCCGTTCTACTCTAAGACAGTCAATCATCATCATTAGCACTCCCTGCTCCCCTATTTTTGAGGCAGTTTCTAAATCAGACAACACCCCATCAACTGGCTGTTTATCAAGTTTAAAATCGGTGCCGTAATAAATAATTCCTTCAGGAGTGTTTATAACAAGGTGTTTGGTATCTGGAACTGAGTGAGTCATTGATAAAGAAGTTACCTCAAAATATTTGCCTAAACTCACTGTTTGTCCGTCATGCAATACTTGTACTTCTTTTTCAATTCCTTGATCCTTCATTCTTTCTTGAGAAAAACCGGCCGTTAAAGCCGAACCATAAATCGGAAAATCTGGTAATTCTGGCAATAAATAGGGCAAAGCCGCAATGTGATCATCGTGAGCATGGCTCAACACTAGACCAACAATTTTTGCTCCATTTTCTAATTGATCAAGCAAGTAACTAATGTCAGGGATAATGATATCGGCTCCTGGCATATAAATATCTGGAAAACCAATACCGCAATCGGCAATCAGCAACTCATCGCCGTATTGGAATAAATACATGTTCTGGGTTACTTCACCCATACCACCCAAAGGAATAACTTGAAGTTGATTTGTTTTCATAATCTCCAAAATAAATAAAAATATCTTCTAATGAATTTCTGAGCGCCGATCACGTAAGTAGGCCCGCCAATCTTCTATCAATCCCATGATCATTGAGAAAGGAGAGTCGATTAAGGCAGAGAAAAATACACTCACAATGTTGTATTCTTTCCATTTTTGAGAAAACCATTGACCTAATCTCGCTAACGGCAGATAGAAATAGTCCAATAACATAGTAAGTACTCCTCCACCTTCCTGAACGGTTAGTTCAAGCGCTTTGTGTCTAATTACCATGGCCGCAAATACTACCATAGCTACATTGACGGTATCGATATATATTGATGTCCAGGGCACGCCGGCAACCTTAAAGACCATGTAGACAGCATAAGCTCCCACTACTCCGCCAATCATACTAAAAATACTGAAAATAGCTTGAATAATTAAGTTTTTTCTTTTAATTAGATAAACCTCATAAACCTCAGTTTCATTCAATTTAGATACAATCTTGGTAATTTCGTCTTGAATCCTTTTAAGATTATCTTTTTGAGGTAATCTGATAGTCACAACCAATAAGAACATCAGTGCTGAAGGCACCGCCAAGTCAATAAACAAAGCGAACCAACTAAAACTATAACCAGCTAGCTCCGCAATTGGGCCTTCAAAAAGAAAGAAGCTGGCAATCCCTGCCACAAATATCGACAAAGTAGAATAAACTGCCGAACGATAGAGTCTTTTTTTTAGGGTGCTTAGTCTCTTTTCGTAAACCGTCTCAATCAAAGGACTTAGGACTGAATGATCGGCCAATTTTGCCTCAAATCCTTCCGGATCATTCTCAATTTCCTTCATCACATCGCCTAGAAGCAAAAAGGGCGCGTCATGTCTTTCACAAATCTTAAAGAACTCTTTTCCTGATTTCAGGCTTAAGGCTTCTTCAACCTTTTGTTTAACGCTACGAATGTTTTGCGCAAAATGATCGAGATAATCGCGATCGTCTTCAAACCAACGCGGATAAAAATACTTAATTAAGTTATAAGAAATGAGCGGTGCATCCAGAGAATAAAGCGCTCTGTGTACTGCCACATATGTCTGCACTAGTGTGGTTTCATTATCCAGCTGATTGGAAGGATAAACCTTGAGTCGCGCATGAATATAAGCCGTCATGAAGTTGATAAGTGCATTTTCCTTAAAGGCCGGCTCAAGAATTTCCTCAATTTCACAAGCGGCAATTTCCAAAATCCAGTTAAAGAAGTTTATCTTTTCCTTGATTTTGAGGCTACCTTCTTTTGTAGAAAAAGGAGAGTGGTTAAGAATGTAGATATACTTGGCCAAACTGGCTTTGGCCAGAGGAATTTTGTTCCGCGACACTCGACCATTGGAAAAATAACCACTGCGGACCATCTCCATCACTAAGGGTTCAGTAATCTTTTCAGCATCTAAAGCTCCTTGACCAATACCAGAAATTTCTGACAATAGAGTTCTTTTGAGAATTCTTTCAATGGCAGTTCGACGGATAATATTCTCTTCTTTCCAATCCACAATTCGGCGCACTTTTTCATACAACTTGGCAATCTTGGATGTAAGCTCATCAACCTCGATAGGAGAGATAACCGCCCGTTGCTGATAGTAAACACCTTGTCGATATTCATCTACATAGCGTAGTGCCAGTTCATCCAACGATGAAGAAGTGTGAGATGCGGACTCCGATGAAGAGAGCTTAGGCTCTTCATTGGGCTGATTGATTTGAATCGGCTCACTAACTTCTAATAATTCTGGTTTATCGGTTGCAGGTTGAGACATAAATTAAATACTAAATTCACTCAAGAAAGCTCCTGACACTTTTCAGGAGTGATCATCATTGTATCATTTTGAGATGCCAAAAAGCGAGTTTTAAACAATGATAATATTTAGTGAGTAATATTTCCTCTAGAACTCTAGTAGCGAGGCAAGAAGATTTGAGAATTGTCTTTAGTGATCACTACTTTATCAAAACCCCGCTCAACAATAATTCGAGCCGCCTTGCGCACCGCCCCCTCTAGCGTTCTTTGCAGGGTTCTAATACCTGCATCAAATCCAAGCGGTCTGATTAAACTTGGCCAAACATCCTCCCGAATAATCAGTTGATCGGGTTTTAAGCCAGCCTTGTGAATCAGGTCTGGGAAAATGTACTGTTTGCCAATAACCATCTTTTCCTGATCAGTATATGACGGCATGCTGATCTTCTCCAACCGATCCATTACTGCTGTTAGGATTTTGCCAGTGTTGTTGGCAGTCGCCAAAAAGATGACATTACTTAAATCTACAGGATAATCAATATAATTATCGACAAAAGCATGATTTTGGGCAGGATCTAGTAGTTCCACCAAAACACCCATAATCTCTTGATTGGCTTCATCGCTAGCCCGATCAATTTCATCAAGTAAAATAATTGGGTTATTGACCCCGGCCTCGCAAATACCCTTAACTATCCTGCCAGGTTCGCTTCCCAAAAGCAAGCGAGAGTAGCCGCGAAGCTCTTTTGCAGAACTCATACCACCAAAAGGAATTCTGACCAATTTTCTTTCCAAAGCTTCAGCCAACGAGTAGGCAAAGGTGGTTTTTCCTGTTCCCACCAGGCCAACTAACAGTAAAATTGGCGCCTGAAAAGACTCATCCTGATAATTGCGTTGTCTCAAGGACA
>DAOLOF010000002.1:0-22192 GCA_035416965.1 Candidatus Woesebacteria bacterium | reverse complement strand
CCATTAGCAAAGGTTCCATAAAGAGTAGCCAAGTCTGTCATCAACACTTCACCAGCTCCCAAAGCTAACGAAAGACCAAAGCGGCTACTATCCGACCAAGTGGTAATTCCCATCTCCTCCCCTTTTTCCACCATATTCATTACCCCTACTCCCGCCAACATTTTCACTGCTGGTACATTGAGCGAGCTAGCCAACGCTTGACGTAGAGTCACTCTGCCCCTAAATCGACCATCATAGTTTTTCGGTGAATAAGGAGTGCCGCCTGGTATTTGATAGGTAATGGGAGAGTCCTCAATTGTATCCCAGGGCTTCTTGCCTGACTCAAATGCAAGGGCATAAACAAGTGGTTTAATCGAGGAACCCGGTTGTCTTGGTCGAAGAGCTACATTAACTTGACCATCGTTTTCAAAATCAAAATAGTCGCGACTACCAACCATTGCTAAAATTTCACCAGTTTGTGGATTGGTAATTAGGGCCGCTCCGTTATTGATATGGAGCCGCTTCACTTTGTCTACTTCACTGGTAACCACCTCTTGAGTTTTTTGCTGAAGAGATAAATCTAGACTAGTTCTAACCTCAAGCCCACCATGATTGAGCTTCTCCTCTCCAAATTTTTCAGCCAATAGTTTTTTAACATACATCACAAAATGAGGTGCGTAAATATCAATTACATCTTGGCGATACTCCAGTTTGGTTTGCTTGGCAAAGTAAGCCTCGTCAAGAGAGATATATCCATCTTCAACCATTCTCCTGAGAACCTCTTCTTGTCGGCGATAACTTAGCTCTGGATTTGGTCCAAATGGAGAGTACACCGAAGGAGCCGCCGGCAAACCTGCCAGCAAAGCACTTTCTGCTAAGTTGAGTTCTTTGGCAGGTTTATTAAAATATCGCCAGGCTGCTTCCTCAACACCATACGTTGATCCTCCATACGGAACTTGATTAAGATACATCTGCAATATCTCTTCCTTGGTATAAACACTCTCGACCAATACTGCCAAGATCAGTTCTCGAACTTTGCGCTGAAAAGTTCTTCTGGAATCCAAGAGACGATTCTTAACTAGTTGTTGGGTAATAGTAGAACCTCCCTCAAGTCTTTCACCACTGAGATTAGTTTTAATAGCACGGATGATACCTCGAGGAGAAAAACCTTGGTGTTCGTAGTATTCTTTGTCTTCAATGGCGATAGTCGCATTAATCAAGTGTTGAGAAATCTGAGACAAAGGCACAATAGTACGATTCTCATCCTCATATATCCTGAACAGCAGGTTGCCGTTTCGATCAAGAATGCGAGTGGTTAAAATTTGCTGACGTTCGGTCAACTCATTGGGATTGGGTAAATCAAAAAAGATATTGGTGTAGATCCACCATGCACCCGCCAAAATTGCGATGGTAGCCAATATTGATAAATATATTGCTCTCAAGTGAGCAGAAAAGTAGCGGCGAGCAAATTTTTTAATATTTCTAACCAAGCTGAAGCGAGCAAATGTACGGCCAGTTTTTTTTGAAAAAGAGAAGATACTTTTCCGAATACAACGCCAGCGAGTCATAACTTGGCGTGGAAAACGTTTCCAACGAGCAACGCGCTGGCCAACTAAACAACCCCATTTTTTTATTTTTTTGATAAAACGCAGAAAACTATGGCGAGTAAAATTGGCTATATTTAGACTATATTTTTTTGTGTGTCGCACTCGCTTACTCGACATTAAAGATTGTTTTTTCTTATTTTTTTTTTGCCGTAAAGAATTATTTTTGGCTCGTTTTTGACGAGTTTGAGTTGCCTTTTTTCGACTGGAGGAAATAGCTTTTTTTTGTGGCACAGCCGTCCGATTTTATCATGCTATAACTTAGTATATCAATCAGTATTATTGAGTAATAAAATTGATCAATAATGATAGAATATTGTGCTATTTTCGATTAATAATGTGATTTTTCTAGGTATAATGAAAAGACGATAATTTATTCATTATGTTATCCATATCTCCTTTAGCCAATCTATCAATCTTTTTTTCTGAAAGAAAAGACGGCTCGTTTGACTCGCCAGGTCAATGGCCGCAATATTTACCCCAAAATACCAAAGACTTGCCAATTTATTACTGCCATCACCTTCACCAAGCTGATCGATACATCTGTAGTTCCACCAATCGATACGATCACCAAAATAATCTGCATGAAGTCTGGGCGGACGCCCTCATTAGCGATCACCCCAGCACCCTCTTGATGAAGGTTGCAGATTGCTTTCCAGTAGTTATTTCTTCTAGATCACCACAAGTTTTTGCTTTAATACATGCCGGCTGGAAACCCTTACTGCAAAATATTTTGGAACTCACCCTCACGGATATGCAGAGAATCTATCAAGCAACTCCAGAAAATCTTTCTATTTGGATTGGGCCAGGAATTGGTGGGTGTTGCTATCGATTTAATCAACCCCCTTTCCAACTTCAACTCAAATCATGGCAATCTGCGATCGGGTCTGAGAACGAACAATGGTCGATTGATTTGGCCAAATTTATTCAAACTGAGTTGGAGCGTTTGGGATGCAAAACCGAAAAGATCCTAAATCAACAGCTGTGTACCAGTTGTCATTATCAGACTCTTTTTTCTCATTATCGGGCAAAAAAAGGCAACTGTGAACCAGGCAGATCATTGGTTGCCGTCCAATTTATCTCTCCCTAGTTGACTTGAAAAAAAATTGATTCAAAATACGTTTAACTCGAAAGAAAGAGTCATCTGCTGGCACTAAATTGGACAGGCTCCAGTTTCACACTTGAGATGCTCTAGATTAATGTCCTCAAGGAGTTCTTCTTCACCGTTACTAGCAGCATTAATCTCTCGAATTACTTTCATGAAATCATTGCTCGTCACCGATTCTTCCGGTTGATACTCATAAGCAGTGACATCAATTTTGGGCATCAAACTGCAAGTCTTAATCAAGGGTTGATACTTGATCACCATCTCTTTGTATTTATCATAAGTCACTAGCTCTGGATCGTACTTAAGAGTGTAAGACACCTGGTTGCCTGTATCGGCGAGAGCCTTCCCTTTTTCATCAACTCCAACAATCCAGTATTTCTCCAAAAGCATCAACCACTTAAATTGATCTTCCATGCTGGCCTCGCTGGCAGTCAGGAGTTTGCCCCCCATACCAAGACGACAAATTTCGGGTTGAGTGGGAAAACCCACCGCTACCGTACCTTGATAACTCTTTAATTCTTTAACGGGGAATTTGCGCTTACGATATTGTTCGACCACCGCATCATCTTCCTTAAACTGCACCCAGCGCATATACTCGCGCATTGCAGGCAGATGGGCTCCTTCAGACAAAGCAAACAGTTTGGATACAGTGCCAGATGGTTTAATGGTGGTGTTGGTGTGAGGAACATTGACGTTCATGATTTTGGCGTATTTTTTGGCTTCATCAACCACCGCTCTTTTAAAGCGAGCGATCGTCTGCCAAAAATCCTGAGATTTTTGCTCATCAACTAGATCGAGAAAGCCATAACCAAATTGATTCCAGGCAAATTCGTGAATGCCCGTCATGCCCACACCAATCCGATTGGTGCGTTTAACTTCCCTCGAATAAAGACAGTCCATGGTGTTCACTCTCATTAGAGCTCTCACCGCTACCCTAAATGCTTCTTCAGCGTCATCCAAAGTGGGTGCAAAGTATGGCACCACATCAGCAATTACGCAGTAACCACCAAGTAGGTTAAGAGAAATCTCGCCACAGGGATTGGGAATCTGTGAGTAGTATTTTGCTCCTGCTCTTTTGGCAATCTCTGATAACATCTTTTTTGTATTCCCCAAAGGTTGATATTTTTGGCTGGTTGAGTACTCACCATCAAGATAACTATCATATCCATCATCATTTTGAACCAGTTTGTGCTGATTAACAAAACCAGGCTCTCCAGTGCGATCGTAGTACTGAGCCTTGAGAATAGCCTCAAGAACTTGTCTGGAGTGTTGGGTTTTTTGCTTCCAGAACTTTTCATCTACTGCCACACTGTTGTTAGCTGACCAAAGGTAGCCACCTTTTTTGATAGAAATAAAATCAAATATTCCAGGATCGGTCCAGGTTTTAACTGCAATTCTGGCGGCGCGTCTCGCGCCGCCCACCAATACACATTCAGATAAATAATGATCTACATAAATTGCTTGCATCCAGGGTTTCATTCCTGAATTTTTGATCGTAGCAACCTTGGCAAAAGCCTTCATCAGTGGTTTGGGACCTGATGCTGGCCTATTTTGCATGCCCTTAATAAAAGAGCCTTTGGGTCGAATTTTAGAAAAATCCAAGACTAGCATGTCATCCCGGTAGCGTCTCTCGTAAGCCATTGTCTCCAGTTTCTCCACTGCCTGTGCCCAACCTTCTCTGGTATCTGGAAGTTCAAACCAATGAGCTTGTTGATACTTTTTTTGAGCTTCGCTGACACTCTCGTCATCTCCCCAAACAAAATCAGGATGATCCTCGGATAGTACGATTCGAAGCGAAGGCATATTGTCCCAATCGGTCACCATCAAATCATCATCATAAGATCTTCCTACACCAGAACCATTTAAGAGTAGATAAAAAAGCAGATACGAAGTAGAGGCGGTTGAACAGTTGGTAAACACTTCCATGTTGCGAGTAGGTTGATCAGCATCACCATGTTGAAGATGACGACCGCTCAAAAGCAGAGAGGCGTTAGCGATGTGTTTGCGTAAAACCTCATACTCCTGTTCTTGCTCATGCTTATCAGTATTTTTCATCAACAGCGTATTGCCTAACGCTACTCTTTTGGCCACTTGAGACCATTTTTCCAAATTCCCGTTTTCATCGGTGCGAAGATATGTTCTTTTGGCCACAGCTCTACCCAACCCTGGAGCCAACGCGCGATTTGTATACTTCATCGGCACCTTTGGTAATGAGTTCTTCTTGGGATGAATTGGCATTCTTATCTTTTTTATTTTGGTAGTAGCTATTTTGTTGTTGCTATTTTTAAAAATCATGCGTGACGTCAAGACAATTTGCTAGAAATTTCAATTTCTTTAATCAAATGTCTGAATCATCCTCTTCTGTAAGTGTGTCGATCTTCTCAATCTCTTTTTTAAAGTCGTCAATATCGTCAAAATCACGATAAACAGTGGCAAATAACAGATATCCTAATTTATCAATTTTTTTTAAACGATTGATTACTAAGTTGCCTATTTGCCAAGATTTGATTTCATTAGCTTGACTAGAGCGCAACTTTCTTTCGACATCCATGATCAAATCGTCTATCTGTTTCAAAGTTACTGGTCTTTTCCAAGTAGCCTTGATCAGGCCTCGTTTGATTTTCTCCCTGTCAAAATCTTCTTTTGTTCCATCTTTTTTTACTACCTTCAAGTCCAAACCCTCGACCCTCTCATAAGTAGTAAAACGACGATCACAAACCTCACATTTCCTGCGTCGGCGCACAGCACCTCCGTCTTCCGACTCGCGGGAGTCAACCACAACCGTGTTTTTGTCAAAACAGTAAGGACAGTTCATAAGTTCTAGGCTAGATGTAGTATGTTTTCCGCAAAATACAACATGTTGTGGATAATTTGTGTTCAACACACAACAAGTTGTGGTTCAGTTTTGTGAGGATATCAAGAATCTCATAGTTAACAGAGGATGTCAACTATAACAAACTATTAATTTTTATATCATCAAGAGAGCGCTAGACTGAGAGTTGATTCAATTGATCGAGAAGCAAGTGATTGGCATCATTGAGTTGAATGGCCAAATCACGGCTCGGACAGTTTAACCTATTAATCACCTCATCAGACTGGCTAAGATGAAAAGTCAGTACCTGACGAACTTCGTGTATAAATTGAGAATCATACTCTTGCGGACGATCAATTACTGCTAGAGCAACAGTGTTAATATACTTTTGCGACTTGCTTAAAGCGCTGGCAGCCATCTCCTGCTCTCCCTTGTGCAGTAAGCCCCAAGCATAATCAAGTCTAATTTGGCTATAAGCCAGTTGAAGTCGAGTTTTTTCCTCATCTGGCATTAGAGTCAACAGTAATCTGTCTGCTCCCGCCACCACCGGACAAAACAAGTGGTCCGGCAAAATTGCTTCGTTAAAGTAAAGACGACGGTCAGTAGCTAAAGCTCCTTCTGACGAGAGCGCCAAGTTGGTCGAAATCAAAGAAATTGAAAGCACCAAAACCCCAAAACAAACAGCACAGAAACTTAACAGCAATCTTGTCTTTTTGGAAGACATCAACATAAATAACTCCATCTAAAAATGAATAAGTAAGATCATTCCCCAAATAGCATGAGTAATAATCAATGGATAGATGTTTTTTTCTTTCACAAAAAGAAGCGCCTGGCCAAGTCCAAAACAGAATAATAGCCCCACCATGGCTATTGCTTGAATTCCCGCAAATCGCATCGCAATATTGGGCAGATGGAAAATCAAAAAGATAGAAGCTGTCGTCAGAACTGTTTTCACCAACTCGGACTTTCCCCAAAAAGTTGCCAAGGTAGTTTGAATAAAACCAAAAAAGAATATACTTTCGAAAAAAGCCGTCATCAGCGCCAGTAAAAACTCCGACCAAAACCAGTCAGTCATGAAAACTGGAATTGAGAGAAGCGCAATAGAAGATCTCAGCGACAACAAGATAAGCGAAAAAAATCCAAGCAGACCACCAAAAGCTAATCCTCTTAAAAGACCAGGAAAGAGTTTGCTTGGTGACATTGCCTCGGCTATATCATGTTTTTTGGTGGCAGAAGCATAAATCAGGATAGGTATACCAAAGAAAATCGCTTTGCCAAAGAGTTCATCAAAAAAAACCGGAAAGTTAAAAATAAACCGATATAACACCCAAAAGAGAAAACTCAATACCACCAGTGCTAGAAAAACCAATTGAGATTGAGGCTCGAGATTAGCGTTATTTTTTGATGGCATCGAGTACAACTTGCAAAGTTTGTTTTTGATTGTGTGAGTAGGTATCTATTACTACATCATATAGATCTGGTTTCCAAAAATCAATCTGCTCATCTGGAGACGCCAGCCCCTTGCTCACCACCCATTCTTCCCACTGAGTTCGATACATACTGCTCCATTTCTCAAAATTAACCTGATAGCGTTGGTGAATGTGTTTTTTTGCTTCTTCGGCATTGACCTCATCTCGATTAACAATCCGATCAACCCTCACCGCATCATCACTGCAAACCACCAGAACTTTACATACTCCCTCTAATCCTTGAGCAAAAAATCCGGAAATCCATGACTCGATTATCCATTTTTCTTGATCCTGGAGTTTTTCGCGAATTCCAAAATCTATCTGACGATCAAACTCCTCTCCATAGGCAGATGCATCATGATGAATTTTGTGAGAATCATCATAAAGACCCTTCTCCACAGCGTACTTGCGCATAAACTCACCTCCACTAAAACCAGTCCAGCCATCATACTTCAACTCTTCTTTCAATAACTGCAACAGCGTTGTCGATCCAGATCCAGGAAGACCAGAAATAGTAATATTCTTGAATTGATATTTTTTCATAAATCTAGCTTTCTTGTGTTTACTCTAATTAGCATGAATAATAATTATCAACTAATTTCTACTCCCAATCGTCATTAACACAAGCAGTGCCCGCTCTCATCGCCTGAACCAGCTCCGCAATTTTCGAAACCGCCTCATCATAACTCAGCAAACTTTCATTTTTGGGAAAAAAATGAAATACTCGATTGCGACAATGCAACCATGCATCCCATATCTGTCGAGCTACTGCGGTTGAGCAAATACGTTCCAGATTGTCATACAACCAGTATTGATCACGTTGATTATATGAAACATCTGGGTTAAGAGCTCGACCTATACGAAAGCGTCGTCCCTCATAGGTCTCTTGATCAATTAATTTCATATCAAACAGCATCTTCTTGAGAAATCCTTCATAAGTCTTGGCCGCTGAAAAGACCAAAAATGAGTAGTCGGCTAAAGCATTTTTGTTTTCCTGATACTGATCAAGAAGCTTAGAAGTAACATCCATTAAGTGCTTTTGCCAGTCACCTAAATATTGATACCAAGCTTCTGAGGATGAAAAGAGTCGATGATAATTAGAATCTTCGTTTGGCAACATAGCTAGAATGAGACATTCCTGTTTTTTTGCTTCTATATTATAATGAAGTATCCTAACAGAATACCATCCTTCTGGACAACTACTTTTTTTGTTGCTCCGATTATCAGTTCACTAATGATTTACCACTATGTCTTGGTTCAATATTCGCTCCCCAATCGCTCTCTTACAAAAGAAGCACCTAAAACAAATTGAAAAAAAAGAGTCTCATTTAAAAAAAACAGGCCGATTCTCTTTGAGCACTTTTTTTAATCAAATTAAAAATGGGCACGCCATTCAAGATAACACTTGGCATTCTCGTCATCCTCGTCTTTCTCGCACCTTTTACTATCTATTCTTGCCGATCACTCACCCTGTTTTAAGAATAGTAACTCTATTATTGGCGAGTTTATTCGCTTTGGCCCTAATTTTACTAATGCGACAACTGCCAAATCCCAAAATGATGGTAGTTAACGAGCGCTATGATGTGAGCACCCAAATATTTGATCGCAATGGTCAACTGCTCTATGAGATCTATGGCGATGTTAATCGAATCCCAATTAAACTCTCTGAATTGCCAGAACACGTCAAACAGGCCACAATTGCCATCGAAGACAAGCGGTTTTATCAGCATTTTGGTGTTGATCTTGAAGGTGTAGTGCGGGCCGTTATTAAAAACCTCAAACATGATCGCCAGGAAGGGGGTTCGACCATTACCCAGCAATTAGTAAAAAATGCCCTTCTTTCTCCAGAGAAATCCTTAACTCGTAAAGCTAAAGAGGCGGTGTTGGCCGTCTTAACAGAGCTTGTTTACTCAAAAGACGAAATATTAGAGATGTATCTCAATTACATCCCCTATGGAGGTACTTCGGTCGGAATTGAAGCAGCCAGCCAAGCCTACTTTAACAAATCAGCCAAAGATCTATCTTTAGCTGAGGCTTCATTATTAGCAGGATTACCTCAAGCTCCTACTCGTTACTCTCCTTTTGGCTCCAGCCCTGAGAGAGCTAAAGCCAGACAGGCTGATGTTTTGCGCAGAATGGTGGAAGATGGCTACATCAGCGCTCTTCAAGCTGAGGAAGCCAAAAGCCAGACTCTGACATATGCGCTGTCTCAAACCGAGATTAAGGCTCCCCATTTTGTTTTCTTTGTTCGTGATTATCTTTATGAAAAGTATGGGGAAGAAAAAGTTGAAAGAGGTGGTCTGCGCGTTTACACCACTCTTGATCTCAATCTCCAGCAAGAAGCTCAGCAGATGCTAGCAGAAGAGGTAGAAAAAATCGAAAAATACAAGGTAAGCAATGCTGCGGCCATGATCACCAAGCCAAACACGGGAGAGATTTTGGCTATGATTGGGTCCAAAGACTACTTTAATTCACAGGATGATGGTCAGGTCAATGTAACAATAGCTCTCAGACAACCTGGAAGCTCCATTAAACCCATCACATACGCCACCGCTTTTCAAAACAAAGCTCTTCATCCAGGAACGCTTTTGGTTGATGAACCAACCTGTTTTCAAGAGGGATCATTAAAGCCTTACTGCCCAAAAAACTATGACGGTAGTTTCAGAGGAGCGGTAACCGTTAGACAGTCTTTGGGCAATTCGCTAAATATTCCAGCAGTCAAAGCCCAAGCCCTAATTGGCACTCAAGAATTCATAAATCAAGCCACTCGTATGGGCATTACTACCTGGAAAGATCCAGCTTTATATGGTTTATCACTGACTCTGGGAGGAGGTGAAGTCAAAATGATTGATATGGCTCAAGCATTTGGAGTCCTGGGAACACAGGGAGTTTTAGTGCCTCTCACTCCAATTTTGAAAATTGAGGACTACTTAGGCAAAGAGATTGAGGTTGTTGATATTGAACAAAGACTTGAAGATCTTGATTACATCAGCGAATTTGAAACTTATGGACAAATCGGTGAGTTAGAAAGAGTGATTGATCGAGCACCAGCCTACCTAGTAAGTCATATCCTTCAAGACAATCAAGCTCGATCAATGGTTTTTGGTACTCGCAGTAAATTGGTCATTCCTGATCATATAGTCAGTGCCAAAACAGGCACCACCAACGAGATGAAAGACAATTGGACCGTAGGATACACCCCTCAGTTTTTAGTCATCACGTGGGTTGGTAATAATGATGGCGAGCCTATGGGTAGAATGGTGTCCGGTATTATGGGAGCCGCTCCCATCTTTAATCGTATTATGACTCGCGTTTTGGAAAATCAAGAAACCATTTGGCAGGAGAAACCGCCAGACGTTGCTAGTGGCGGTGTTTGCGCTAGTGGTATGCCTCCCCAAGCTGGAGAAGAAACATGCGAGGTTAGAACTAAAGATCTGTACTGGACGAGAAGTGTGCCAGCCAACTCTAAATATGCCAAGGAAAATGTTTGGATTGATCCAAATACTGGACAACCTCCTCCATTTGGAGTGGACGTACAAGGCTTAGTGCTCCAGGAGAGAATTATGCTTAAAGACCCAGTTACCAGTTACTACTGCCAAGATTGTGAAACCAAACTGGACGCTGAAGGCAAGCCTGTTCAATCACGCAAAATGGTGCAGACATCAAATGGTAAGATTCTGCCCACCAATCCATGAGACGCTCAATCTTCAAAAAACATCATTTAAGCGGGTTTGCTCTGCTGATTGCTAAACTATTTGGTTGCGATTTGTCAGTCAGAAACAGACAATCCGAGCACAAATGGTTTAAATTAATTGCTTTAAGTTTGGTAATTGTCTTAACGACAGCGGCTTTAACTATTCATTATTCTTGGGAACCTCCGCTTGTCTCTCCCCTTGTTCGTGGCAGTTGGCTTACTTTCTCAAATCGACCTCAATTATCACTTCTTGATTCGCAATCTCCATCAGCCAATCGAGTAATTTATGGTTTTTTGCCTTACTGGAATCTCGAACAAGTGGTCATTCAGCCGGAATTAACCCATTTAAGTTATTTTGGATTAAATATTAATTCTGATGGATCAATAGTCACCAAGGATCAAGATGGTAACACTCATCCTGGGTACAATAAATTTGATTCTGATGAGCTACTTGCATTAATCAATCAGGCTACCGAGAAATATAATGCCCAGTTTGAACTAGCTCTAATTCAGTTTGAAAATGAGTCAATTGAAAAATTAGCCAACAATCCGGAAGCTCATCAAACTTTAATTAAGACAATTGACTCAATTTTGCTTTCGGCACCAATCAGTGGCATCAATATCGACATTGAGTACAACGGTGAAGCAGATCAAAAGTTGCGAGAGAACTTTGCTCAATTGGTCGAAACCATTAGTTCGCACCTTGATCAAAAGTTTGACCATGTCACTCTTTCAATAGATATGTACGCAAGTGCCTCCAATAACAAACAGCTTTGGGATGTGCCTCGGATTAGTCGAGCTGTTGATTACGTAGTGGTGATGGCCTACGATTTTCATCGTCGTGGTTCCAGTCAAGCTGGACCAGTTGCTCCGCTTTTTGGAGGTAAAAACAAGTGGGATACCGATATCCACCAACATCTAGTGGAATATCTCAAGTATGTGCCTAGAGAAAAGGTTGTTTTAGGCTTGCCTTTTTATGGTTATGGTTGGCAGACGGAGTCTCGATCCCCTCAAGCCAACTCATTCCCCAATACTGGATTTACCGCCACCTATCAGTCAGTTCAAGAAATATTAGCCGACAAGAAACGAAATCAAGTCCAAACTGGGTGGGACGACCATGCCTTATGCCCATATCTGTCATACATTGAAGACGACAAGATTTATATGATTTACTATGAAGACGTAACATCAATAAGTTACAAATTGGAGTATGTTAAACAACTCAATTTGGCAGGCATCGCCATTTGGGCTTTGGGTTATGAAGGTCAAAATCGAGACTTATGGGATGTAGTCGCCAAACTATAGCCTGTCGGTAACTCAAAGAATTCAACACAAATAAATGGAAGATTTTCTAGATTATTCTTCCTCTTTCTAATTCTTTTCCTAGGAAAGTGACTATTACTCCTCTTTATCAAGTTCAGATGCTAGCCACCAACTCCATGACCCCATGGCCATTAAAAATACTCCTGCCAGAGCAATTAGCGCCGTTGTACCAATAGAACCGGCTTTGGTCAGAGCTGAGTCGGTGCCAACAGGTTGTTTCCGCGCTGGCGGAGTTGCGGGTGAAGCTGTTACTGACGGTCGAACTGGAGAAGTAGTCACCTTGGGGGTGGGAGTGTTCATTGGATAAGGACTGCCGGTGCCATAAGGAGCGTTAGCTGGAGAAGGAGTAGCGCTTGGTATCGCTGACGACGATCTTGAAGTCGGCGTGTTTGCCTGAGCCAAAATTACTCGATTAGGATCTTCAACTATAAACGTTTCTGTTTTACTCACTTCCTGACCAGTGGCTGGGTCAATATAATTGTAGCTAACGGTGTGTTCGCCTGGTTCAAGATTGAGCCCAAGCTCTTCAAGATCTAGCTCAAATGAGCCATCATTGTTTGTCGTGAGAGTAGTTTCGTATTGAGTTTCTGAATGAACATTGATCCTCACTTCAATATTAGCAGGAGCTGAGCCGCGAATAACTGGAGTTGTAGTTGTTATTACTGGCTCATCAGCATTAGCTCCCAAAGCAAGCTCGCTTGAGGCAGTACTTTCCTGAGGGACTGGATCCGCTTGCTCTAACATTTGTTGTAATCGGCCACTGATAGTTGATTGGGTTTCGTCCTCCGACTCATTCTCATCTAAAGATTCATCGGCTAAAGTACTCGGAGCTGAGGCAGTGACATCGGGTTCTTCATTAAATTCTGGATTAATCTCTGCTGAATCACTGGCTTGATCTGTATTGTCAGCAATTGGTTCGGTTTTCATGCCAAATGATAACTCAGTCAACGGCTGAGCATCTTTAACTTGAGCTCGATATTGCAGAGATGTGTCATAACTCAGTCCCTGCACCAGAAAGTTTAGCCACTCCTCATTACCAAGACGAGCATACTCAGAACCATCTTTTAAAACCGCCTGGGAAAGTGGTATAGCCCAACTACCCGAACCTTTAACCAGAGAAGAAAGATCGCCCATTTTGGAATGAGACACATATACAATCGAGCCTTCAGCCGGCGTACCTCCTTCGTTGGAAACACTTCCATAAATTGTGACGGCTTCTGGCATGGATGCACTGATTTTACTAGTCGTGACAATCGAGAATGGTTTACCTTCATTATCAAACTCATTCTTAGATTCAGTGACAATTACAAAATAATACTCGGTTGCTGGATTTAGTCCTCTCAAAGTAATATGGTGCAGATTAAACTGGCCCACACTGCCAGAAAGCTGGTCTCGGTCATCACCCACTTGCAAACTTAATTTACTCGGATCAGTTCCGTATTTAATAAAACCGGCAGTTTTTTTCTCGGTGAAAAATGAAACGCTAAAACCACTATCCTTGAGATTGGTAATCCTAATATTCTTGGGAGTGACCTCGGCAGTTGCACGAGGAGCAAAAACTCCAACCCCATCACCAAAAAAAAGTAATCCTGCCACAAGAGCGCCAAGCAATAACAACAAACCTAGCAAGGTTGGAATTTGCTTTTGCATTATTGGTTTCTTGGCGGTGTTTTTAATAAACATAAATGTTTTCAAGATAAAAAAATCGACCTAACAACAACCCCACCTCGATAGAGCCACTACTAACTCTATTAGTTTATGCTATCTAATGACATCCTGGCAAGGCGAATAAAAGGAGAAACTTTACATCACACTATCTGGCTCACTGTATTTTTCTGCTTGCCAAGCATCAATTTAGAGCAAAAGAAAGTTGTTTGTTTTTTTTAATTTTTTCTTTAATCCGACCTTATTTCTGTAGAACTAGTTGATATTGCTGACGATGAAGCAACAGGCGTTTCTGCCTCTGAAGAGCTCAAATCTGACTTAGGTGTGAGCAATTTTGCCGCCCGATCAGCTTGATTAACTACATCAACCACCTGAACATCACCCAACTCAGACTGAATTAAGACATAAATCGGAAAACGGCTAAGATCTTCTTTGGTAAAAATGTTCTTCTTCGATACTCTCTCCAAGACTGCTTGATCCAAAGTTGGCACAAGAGGTTCAGCCAGCTTTACCAACTCGGCGCTGATTTTTTTATTTTGGCGGGTTGAAAAAATACTAGTCAAGACCCACAAAAAAATTGCCACCAATGAAAATATTAAGATAAACAACAGCCGACGTTCTTGTTGTAACTTATTAAGTTTGGTAGAAAATTTATCTTTTTTTGACATTTGCTTTTCCAAAATATGGAAGACGAATTGAAAGATTGGCTCTTAACTGCTGATTAACAGCCAAATCCTCCACCACAAATGAAATCTCTTCCACTACCATAGCACGACGATACTGATGAAGTTGCTGAATGTAGTTTTTTAAGGCTGGATAGTCACCAATTACTTTTAAAGAAAGGTAAAGATCTACTCGATTTAATGTTTGAGTACTGTCCACTGCAATTTCTTCGGGAATTTCGGATACCAACAAACTGCTGATAATCACTTTGTTGTCAGTTGCCAGTTTTTCCAATACTTTAATTGATTCAATTAGTTGCGGCTGGCTAGGAATTGCTTGATCAAGCAATTTAATTTGAGATGAGTAGCGCTGATACTCTTCCTGAGCGGTTGCCAAAGCAACAATTTTTTGTTGAAGTTGCTCATCAAGTTTTTGCTTCTCCTCAATCTCAGTTATTAATTCTGCAATTGTCTGTAGAGTGGGTTTAATCGCAAATACTGTAAAAAAGATCACTGCCGCGATCGAAAAAAAGAGTTCCAAGGAAATCTTGGCTACCGGTCGCCGATAAAACTTGGCCAAAGTGGTAAATAGTTCTTTGCGAGTCGGAGTTGGCATATTAATAATTATTTCTTTTTGCCTGATTGAGCTGTGAAACCTGCAGCAAACTGAACCAAAAATCCAGTTTGATCATTTTCTCTTGACTCAATTTTATTCACACTAATATCTTGAAATGATGGTGAAAGTTGAAAGTTACTTATAAAAGCATTGAGCGCATTATTTGATAAAACTACTGCTTCTCCGGAAAGAGAGCTTGATTTAATAATGAGCTTTTGCAGTCTAACTCCGTCAGGAAAGACTTCCTGCAATTTGGGAAAAACTTCAATTAATGTACTTTGTTGCTCAAGCTGAGAGTAGTTCTGGATCTTGGCCTGAGCCAAACGAAAGTCTCTTTCAAGTTGGCTTTGGGACTGAACAATCATTTGTTTTTGAAAAATGGCATCATTGAGGTCGGTGACCTTGCGATCAAGCACAAACCGCGAACCAAAACTAGCGATAACAATCAGCTCAGTAAAAATCACAATGTATCGACCCACACCCAGTGACCAAGACAAAAACTGACCTAAACCAGTTTCCAAAAAGGGATCTTTTGGTAATAAATTAACTTTATACTGAATTTTTTTCGACATTGGGCAGTTTTCTCGATTCTTCTCCTTTCTTACTATAATCTGCTTTCGTTAATCTTTCAAACTTCGGGAGTCAGAGAAGAACAATCTCCTCTTCTACCAACAGCCAATCACACTCCTCGCAATTTTTTCATTAGTCTAAATGTCATTTCTGTCTGATCCTGTATCAATGATTACTTCCTCACTTTGCGCCAACGGTTTTCGCCATTTGCCAAACTTGGCAAAAGCAGACAAGAAAAAGTTAAGCTCTTTTACCTCAAATAAAATTGAGAAGTATAGATAGACCAGTGAACCAATAGTACCGGTAGTGACTGTCAATCCGATCAACTCAACCGTTCGAGAAGTATCAAAGATTAGTTCGTCTAAAATTTTAAACGGTAGATAGAGAAAAACTGCCATTAAAAAAGCACAGGCTATGATCTTAAACTGAGAAACTAAAAAGTCTTTATTCAAAATTAACTTATTAACTTTTCTCTCTAACAGAATCATGAAAAGCCCCATCTCACAAACCGCCGAGATCAGCGTCGCCCAAGCTACACCAGTAATGTTGGTTTTAAGCAGAAAAACTGAAATCCAGGAAAATAAAAAATAGGTCGCAGCCGAGCCAGCAATTACTAAGAAAGGAGTGGCACTATCTTTGAGAGCATAAAACGCCCGCACCAACAGCTGGGAAACCGCCTGCAAGCCAATCGATAAAGCAATAATCGCCAAAACCCGACTCGTCATAACTGTAGTCCCCCAGGGAAAGTTTTCCGCTCCAAAAACCAATCTAACCAAAGGCACTCTTAAGATTAACAACAGAGCTGAAGCCGGCATGGATAAAAACATAATTTGATTAATCGACTGAGTCACCAAGACTTTGAACTGTTCTCTTTTGCTGTCGTCACTTTCTTGTGACAAAAAAGGCAAAGAGGCTTGACTAATGGGCACCCCAAACAAACGAATCGGAATCGCCATTAGCTTAAGAGCCAGTCTCATCGCCACAAAACTTAAGTTGCCAATACTGGTAGCAAAAAAAGCCAAAGCCAAGTTTTGCAACTCACTGATCCCAACCGTCATTACTCGAGGAGGAATCATACGAAAAATTTCCATGACCCCTGGATGACGAAGGTTAAGAATGGGACTATATCGAAAACCAAGTCTAAGTACAAAAGGCAGTTGAATAAGCATATGAATGAATGCTCCCAGAATCACTCCTACTCCAGCCGCATAGATTCCTAAAGACTCTCCAAACAAGTACACCCCCAAGACTATTCCTAAGTTGTACATGATCGGCGCAATCGCCGGCACAATAAAACGCTGATAAGACTGCAATATTCCAGTAAGAAAGTTGGAAATCGCAAAAAATAGTTGAGCTAAGAGCATTAGCTGAGTCAAGCGAGCCGCAATCGCAATTTGCTGGGCCGAAAACATACCACCGGTTCTCGCTTCTGTGATTTGTGGAGCATAAACAAAGACCACTCCAGACACAATCACAAACAACAACAACAGCGCATTCATTACCGTACTGGTAATACGAAAAGCCTCAGACTCATTTTTATCACGATACTTGGTAAATACTGGAATATATGCCGCCGACAAGGCTCCCAATATAATCAGTTGAAAAAGCATGTCCGGCACCTGAAAAGCTAGTTGTAAAGCTTCATAGGCTTGCTGACCATCAGTTGATCCAAAATACGAACCGATCAACAAACGCTCTCTTATCAAGCCGCTAGCAGATGATGTCAGGTTGGCCAAAGTAATGATCAGTGCCGCTGAGATAATGGAGGTTTGCTTTTTTTCCAGCCAAAGTGTATTTTTTAACAAAAATGATGGAATTTTATGAAGCGCAAATGCCATAATCGATTATTATAATTGAATCATTAAAATACTGCCTGTGGTTTTTTTAGAAAAAAAGAAGAGACATGAAAAAATGTCATCAGGTTGCAGCTATAGCGTAAAAGTGAATGGAGTAATAATGAGTGAATTCACAATTAAAAACACTCTAGCAGCTAACGTATCCTCAGATGCAATTAATCAATTGAGAAAAATCGTGGGTCAGATACTCCCACTTAGACAAAGACGATTAATGAGTTCCTAAAGGTGATTATTGCTGATTTTTTAAGTAAAGCGACAATGATTCATTTCTTTGATTTCTGCTTGGTTGGGATGTTACCAAATGCATTTGTCAAAAACTTGAAGCCGCCACACAAGGACGTTAATACCAAGTTGAATTCTCTTCTCCAGACATGTATAATTCCTCATCTATTATGAATGAGAAGTCAAACAAGAAATCAAGTTGCCGTGCTTAACTTTAAAAAATTCTTTTTGATTTATATTTAGAAAACAAATATTTAATATCATTAATCACTCGTAGAATCACATATGCCAATCATCAAAAACGCAAAAAAAGCCCTCAGATCAAGTAAGAAGAAGGCTCAAGTTAATCAGTTGCTTCGTGCTCAAACTCGCACAGCTCTGAAACAGTCAAAAACTAATCCCACTCTTGAATCATTAAAAAATGCTTTCAGTACTCTTGACAAATCTGTAAAACAAAACTTGATGCACAAAAATAAAGCGGCTCGACTTAAAAGCGCTTTAAGTAAATTGGTACTTAAAAATGAAGATCAAGTTTCATCTACTAAGAAAGTTACCGCCAAAACACCCAAAAATACCAGTGGTTCTTTGACAGCAAAAAAATCATCTTCAAAAGTTAAGACTGGTTCTAAACCAGCTTCAGTGAAGACATCAAAAAAACAACCTCAACAGACAAAAAGTCTTCCCTTAGAACAGTAAAATAGCTACAACTAAATAAACAACCGAGGTTTTGTCTGTTGTTGCCACCAACTCACAAGTGAGACTGATTGAAGATGACTCAGACACATCAACCTGATCAAATTAGAAATTTTGCCATCATCGCCCATATTGATCACGGCAAGACTACTCTCACCGATCAACTGCTCCAGCTGACCGGCACCGTTTCCCTTTATGATTTCAAGGAACGAATGATGGATTCCAATCCAATTGAGCAAGAAAAGGGAGTCACTATTAAACTTGCTCCTGTGAGAATTCTTTATCAAGATTATGTTCTTAATCTGATCGACACACCTGGTCATGTTGATTTTGGATATGAAGTCAGTCGATCGCTACAGGCGTGTGAGGGTGCTGTCTTATTAGTTGATGCTACTCAAGGAGTTCAAGCTCAAACTTTGGCTAACTACGAAAAAGCGCATGCTCTGGGACTCAAGATTGTCCCAGTGATCAATAAGATTGATGCTCCTTTGGCCAATATTGAGAACACCATGTTGGAAATGATAGAGTTTTTTGGTGTTAAAGAGGAAGAAATTTTACTCTGTTCAGCTAAAACTGGAGAAGGAGTGCCCGCTTTACTAGACGAAATAGTGCGTCGAGTTCCTCCACCCACTAATCACTCTCAACTTGAGAAATCAAACGACTCAGAGCAACTTAAGGCCTTAGTCATTACCTCTGTCTATGACAATCATCAGGGAGTGGTTGCTTATGTGAGAGTTGTTTCTGGAGAAATTAAACAGCGCGACGAATTATTTTTAATGTTCAGCGGTTCAAGTTATTCGCCAATTGAAATTGGTGTGTTTAATCCCAAAAAGCAAGCAACAGGCATTCTCAGAAAAGGTGAGGTGGGTTATGTGGCTACTGGCCTAAAGACCATTCATGAAGTCAAGATAGGAGATACCATTACTCACAAAAAAGACCGATCCCAAGTTGCTCCCCTGCCAGGATACAAGGAACCTATACCAATGGTCTTTATGGAATTGTATCCGATCGATAACGGCAAGTTTCAGGAACTAAAAGACTCAATGGAAAAACTCAAGCTTCACGACGCCGCGTTGACATTTGTGCCGACTCATTCTCAAGCCCTGGGAAACGGTCTGCGCGTTGGATTCTTGGGTATCTTTCATGCTGAGATTGTCAGAGAAAGATTACAACGAGAATTTGGTCAAGAGTTAATTGCCACAGCTCCATCAGTAAAATACCAAGTCATCACCAAAAAATCAGAAACATTGGTGGTGGAATCACCTTCTCAATTGCCTGATCCAAGTCAGATAGATAGTTTGCTGGAACCCATCGCTCAGACAACTATATTCGCTCCCACTTGGCAGTTGCCCCCAATTGTGGAGTTTGTACGCCGCAAAAGAGGCCAGTTGCAAAACTCAATCAACTCTGGCAGTCGCACCAAGTTGAGTTATCTTATCCCCTTGAGTGAGTTGATTTACGGTTTTCACGACCAGCTCAAGTCACTCTCATCAGGCTTTGCTTCCATGGAGTACTCTGTTGCTGATTATCAGCGTATTGAAGCGGTAAAAGTCGACATACTAGTCAACAAGGAAGTGATTGAAGCTCTCAGTTTTATTTCTTTGGAAAATCAAGCTCATGAACGAGCCAAAAAAATTGTCCAAAAACTTAAGGAAGTTGTGCCTCGTCATTTATTTGAAATCCCCATCCAAGCCGCTATCGGCGGCACCATTATTGCCCGAGAAACAGTGAAGGCATTTCGAAAAGACGTAACAGCAAAACTCTACGGGGGTGACGTTACTAGACGAATGAAACTGCTCAAAAAACAAACTGAGGGCAAAAAGAGAATGAAACAGTTTGGTAAAGTAAGTCTAAACCAAGATGCCTTTTTAGCAGTGTTGGAGAGCTAAGCGCTTTTTATTCCAGTCCATGACAGGCTAAAACAATCTTGATATAATGAGACCATCAACTTACAAAGTGAGTACAGTGAATGGTTTCTCGATTTTGCGCCTTGGGTTTGACAATCATCAACAAAACCGTCACACACCAACATGCCAAAAAATTCTCAACGTTCCTCCTCGACAAACGCTGCCTCTTCCGATCAATCACAAAAAGATCAATCAGAACTTGAAGTTCAAACAAAGATGGACCAAGTCAGCGAGAATGAGATTTTTCTTTCTGCAGATCAGCTTTCGGAAACAATACGCGAAGAGGCAAGTAAAAATAATCACGTATCTGCCTATATTCCCAAACCAAAACACACTCGCTTTGAGTCTCAACATAAAAAAGAAGAGATTGTGCTTTTGCTGAGACGTCATCCTGTTACACAATTGACAAAACTGATAATAATTGTTAGTGCAGCTTTATTCCCCTTTGTGTTTTGGATAACTGGATTGCTCAATTATCTGCCTGTTGCCTATCAACTAGCTGTCGGTCTCAGTTGGTATTTATTATTAACTGGGTTTACTCTCGAAACTTTTCTTACTTGGTATTTTCGTGTCTTTATTATTACCACTAAAAGAGTAATTGATATCGATTACTACTCTATGGTTCACAAAGATGTGAGTACTGCCGAGTTGCGCCGTATTCAAGATATGAGCGTAGTTTCAACAGGCGTTTTACCTTCCATGATTGACTACGGCACTTTATACGTTCAAACAGCTGGCCAAAACTTCAATCCAGCCAGATTTAATAACCAAGAAGAATTCGATCGCTCGGCTGGTATTGAGTTTGAGGACATTTATCAACCCATTAAGGTTAAAAGAATTGTGAGCGAGCTAATTGAATCTTTACGCAAAAGAGGTCTGATTCCAGAATAGTTTTCTATAACATAACAATCTTGCCAACCAAAAAAAATTCTATGAACAATCTCTTTTCCGGCATCTCCTCTGTAAACAACATTCCCTTCAATCACATTCTGTTGCTCATTTTTAAGTTGCTGCTGGATGTTGGTGGAGTGCTCTATTTAGTTTTTGCAGTAGTGGTAGTTAGACAGATTTCCATCATGAAAAAAACCCTAATCACGCCACTTTCGCCTTTAATATCTTTGTTGGGCTATCTTCATCTGCTTTTTGCCATCTTAGCTTTGAGCTATTTCTTGCTTTTGATGACATAGGTGTACTCGCCTGATCCAATCTTCTCCAAATCGTATTTATAGTGTACATTTTATTCAATAAAGAAAGAGGCATCGTTGTTCTTAACAATGCATTAATTGTGGGAGAAAATGGTTGAAACAATAAAAAAAGCGCTTTATTCTGGCCTCGACCTATCTTTGCATTCAGTCTCCCGAATACTATTGTCAGCGCTGAGGCGTTTCAAGACTCTGTTCGGAATGGAAGTTGCGGATAAACCGCAACGAGAGTTGGTTCCACCTCGCTCCAGAGACCAGAACAAAACGCTTTTTTTTAATCTAGATCACAAACTGGTTAAATAAGCCAGTTGCTCTCTAAAAGGTAAAGAGAATACACACCTATCTACTTTATCAGCAGACATAATAATCGCACACAGTTCAATTAACTCAATTAAAATGTGTTCGATCGACGATTAGTGTAGCTTGGCTTAGTGTCTCGCAACACTTACACCTGCTATCTATCAACATGGTAATCTCCCATGTGTCTAATGGAGATAATTAATCTTGGAGGGGGCTTCTCGCTTAGATGCTTCCAGCGATTATCCTATAGAAATGTAGCTAACCTGCAATGCCCTTGACAGGGACAACAGGAACACTAGGGATTTCCTCACTCTGGTCCTCTCGTACTGAGAGCAAAACTCCTCAATTATCTAACGCTGACGGCGGAGAGAGGCCGACCTGTCTCACGACGGTCTGAACCCAGCTAGCGCACCGCTTTAATTGGCGAACAGACAAACCCTTGGGACCTTCTTCAGCCCCAGGATGCGATGAGCCGACATCGAGGTAGCAAACCGCGCCGACGCTAGGGAC
>DAOLOF010000001.1:16461-25633 GCA_035416965.1 Candidatus Woesebacteria bacterium | reverse complement strand
TGCTCAACCAACAATTGCTCTTGATCCTGATCAAAAGGTGACCCCTGGGACAGCTGTGCTGGTAGAAGGTGTATTGGTTGGCACGATCGCCAAACAACAATTAGGAACAGCAACCGTAAATCTATTGTGGCAAAAAGAAACGTTGCCAATTTTGGCGGAGACAGATTCAAAAGTTCAGGGTTTGGTCATGGGTGATGGTAGAAGAGTACTTTTTACCGAAGTGCCGGTTGATCAAGAACTCACCATTGGTCAACAAGTGGTGTCTGTCGGCCAGACAGGAGTAGAGCAGGGCTTGTTTATTGGAGAAATTCGAGCAATTGTGACTGGTTACTCAAATGCTGTCAAAACAGCGGTACTCGAACAGTATGTCTCTTTTTATCAAGTGGGGCTTGTGGAGGTTCGATTCTAGAAGTGAAGAGTCAAAAAGCAGTATGATAATGTGGACTGAACAATATTGACTTCAATAACTCAGCAAACTAACTTGACAAACTAAATATATTAATAGAACAAAGGTATGTTTCTTGTGATTAGAAAAATTTTCATTATTTTTGGAGTCGGTCTTGGTCTCTTGTTAACTGTTGGATTTGAGCGTGTAATTGGATTACCTCTCCTCTTCTCTCTATTTGGTTTGCTGTGTCTTAATCAAGCCAAGATGAACTCGTATCAGCGACCGCTGATTATTCTCTTTGTAAGTTTTTTGTTAGCTGTTGTTTATCAAGTAGGTTGGCTTTATACCATTATTGTCTGGTTTTTTTCAGAGCTGGCGCTTAACTACCAGCAACGATTTTCTCAATCAGTCAAAAGATGGTTGTTGCTGATAATGATGACGCAAAACGGTGTTTGGTGGTGGTTATTTAAACTGGAATGGAGTTATTGGCTATTAGCCCAGTTAGTGGTGAGTTACTTGATCATTATTATTTGGTTTAACTCGTCTCGTTTTGCTCCTTATCATATCTCGTTATCAAAAAGATCAAGATAAAGGCGAAGCCGTAGTTTCATTCAATTCTTAAATGCGTGAAATTTGTTATGAGCAAGAAAAAATCAACCGCTGCAATGGGATACAATGTCAATCGTCCTGCTTTGGAGAAAAACCAAAAGAGTAATAGTAATTGGCAAGAAAAAATATCGTTGCGAGTCAGACTTTTGAGTTTAATGATGATCGCATTGTCGCTCTTTGTTTTGTTGGCGATAAGATTGGTACATTTACAGTTGGTTGATGGAGAAGAATATCGCCAATTGGCTGATGAAAATCGTTATTTTCGAGAGGTTTTACCAGCTCCCCGAGGAGTATTTTTAGATAGATACCACAAACCTTTAGTTCACAATACAAAATCATACTTTATCAAAAAAAGCGATCAGCTTTTTGCTCCCACTCAACCCGTCTCTTACCAAACAGCCCTTCAGATGATGACGACTAATTTAGATCTAGTGACATATGAACTGCGCCGGCAGTATCCCTACTCGTGGGAGTTGGCACATTTGCTTGGTTATGTGGCGCCGACGTCAACTGCCGACCTACTCCAAAATCCACAGTTAAAAGTGGGGGATTGGGTGGGAAGAATGGGTTTAGAAAAAAGTTATGATCGAGTGCTTCGTGGTCAAAATGGCTATCGGATGTTCGAGATTAATACTTATGGGGAAAAACAGCGCTTGATTGATGAAAAACAGCCGCTTGCTGGCAATGATGTGTTGACTAGTATTGATCCGTATTTAACTAAGATTGCCTATGAAGCGCTGGGACAAGCAAAGGGAGCAGTTGTGATGGTTGATGCTACTACGGGTCAACTTTTAGTTATGGTTAGCAAACCAGCATTTAATGCGAATGACTTAGTAAATCGAGCTCAGGACGAAGTGGCTGAACATCAAAGACGGCTGGCGGTGGAAGGATATTTTACTGATGAAAGGAAAGTGTTTTTTAATCGGGCAGTAAGCGGTGTATATCCTCCGGGTTCCGTTTTTAAACTAGTTACCGCTGTAGCTGGGCTGGAAAACGGGTCATTTGATGAAACTAAAACTGTTATAGATGAAGGTGTTCTAAAGGTTGGAGATTACGAATACGCCAACTGGCTTTATACTCAACGAGGTGCCACCGATGGAGAAATATCTCTGGTGAGGGCGATTGCGCGCAGTAATGACATCTTCTTTTATAAAGCGGCCGAGTGGGTTGGCCCGGACAAGTTGGCAGCTCAGGCGCGTCAGTTTGGTTTCGGAGAACCAAGTGGTGTGGAATTGGCCGGAGAGGCCAGCGGTTTGGTTCCTGATCCAGCTTGGAAAGAGAAAACTCAAGGAGAACGCTGGTTTCTAGGTAACACCTATCATTTTGGGATTGGTCAAGGAGATTTGACCGTTACACCAATTCAAGTGGCTCAGCTGGTGCAAACTCTGAATAATAATGGAGTACTCTGCCATCCCAAAGTAGTACTACATGACGGAAAGAGCGAGTGGACGGCAGAAAACTGTACAAACTTGGGATTGTCTTCTTCATCGATTGAGCTCACATTGCAGGGCATGGTAGCCGCCTGTCAGCAGGGCGGAACCGGCTCGCTTTTGTTTAAGTTTAATCAAGACCAACCGTTGGTTGCTGATACCAAAAATGCTCAAGAGCTAATCGAGAATGGAGCGGTGGGGTGCAAGACGGGCACGAGTGAGTTTGGTGCAGCCAACGCTGCGGGCAGACGCAATACTCATGGTTGGTTTGTAGCAATTACGAGTGTCGAGTCACAAAATGTTGAGGATAACTTACAATCGTTACTTGAACAAAAAAAGAAGCAACAAATTGAGGGAACTGTTGAAAATAGCTCAATACTCACTGAAGCGGATATTGAGATGTGGCTTGATGGCGTAAAACAAAATGGCTTTCCACACAAAATTGCCGTGGTGGTACTGGTTGAGAGTGATGAAACCGTTCCTTTCCGAGAAGGATCTCAAGATTCTGCGCCAATCGTAGTTCAGCTACTTGATTATCTTAAGTGATGTCTGCGTTTTTCTGCAAATTAGATTTTTAAATAAATTGAAAGTGGTGAGATTTATACACTGCCCGTCAGGATAAGACTGTAGTGTGTCGATAATGACATCCGTGGTTTCTCCAAAAATAAATATTGTACAAAATATACAAATTGAACAAAACTTTATTGAATCAATTCTTAATGACAGTCTTACTTTAAATACAAAAAAGAACTGGACTGCCTTAGCTTCAGTTAGTGGTGTGGGTCCTGTTACTTTTTTTCAACTCTTACAACTCATCCAAAAAACACAGAACGACTGGCCTAGTTTTTGGGCAGGAAGGACTCGTTTTTGGCAGGAAAATCTCACTTATAAAAAAATTGAAAACTCAATTAAAAACTTTACAAAAGCATACACTATTGAAACGTATTGGCAGACACTGATAGAAAAACAGATTTGGGTTCTTGCAGTCAACGAAGCAGATTATCCTTGTTTATTAAAACACGTTCCTTTTCCTCCGCCAGTATTATTTTTGAAAGGAAAACTAGATCTCAATGAGCTTCTACCCATTGCAGTGATTGGTACTAGACACATGACTAACTATGGTCGATTGGTGACTGAGCGGGTTGTTCCTCAGTTGACAGCCAATGATGTCTTGGTTGTATCTGGTTTTATGTATGGCGTTGATCTATCAGCTCAACAGGCGGCAATTAAGGCGCAGGGCAAGTGTGTCGGCGTATTAGGCTACGGTTTTGATTATCTTTATCCAGCTTATTTGGCAAATATTTATCAAGAAATGTTAAATTGTGGACTAGCATGTTTTGTGAGTGAATATCCGCCATTTGTCAGTGCCAGTAAGGGCACATTTGTTCGTCGCAATCATATCATTGCCGGTATGAGTGTGGCTGTATTAGTAATCGAAGCTGGAATAAAAAGTGGCACTCAAATTACAGTGAATTACGCTCTTGAATATGGTCGCGATGTCTTGGCTGTATCTGGGCCGATTACTAGTCCGTATTTTCAAGGAACTCAAGCTATGATCAATCAGGGAGCATGTCTAGTTGGTTCGGGGCAGGAAGTCCTCAGAGCTGTGACTAACAGTCGATGGGCTGAGATGATAAAAAATCAGACGAGTCAGCGGACAGCCATAAACTCTCGCCAAGTGTCAGATACATCTTCAAGTTTATTGGTATCGTCGACTAATGATAACTCAGCTTTAAAATCAAGCATACTCCAAACTTTAGAAACATCTCCTTCGTCATTGGCGCAACTTTCAGTTTTATTACAACTCAGCAATCATACTGTCCAGCAGGCTCTTACTTCACTCGAACTTGACGGGCAAGTGATTTGTCGCGAAGGTTGCTGGTCACTAGCACTATAGGGTGATGTGACATAGATTCTGCTTTTTAAAAAAAATTACCTAAGTATGATAAGTTTGTCAATCAAGTTTTAGGTGATAGTTTATAATGACCACAAGGATGAAGAGTGTTATAGTAAATTTTTGTTTTAGCTAAATACCAGCAACAATGAAGGATTAATACATGCAGTTAGTGATTGTTGAGTCGCCAACCAAGGCCAGAAAACTTAGCTCGTTTCTGGGCAAAACATATCAGGTGAAGGCCTCAGTTGGTCATGTGCGCGATTTGCCAAAAAGCAAATTAGGAGTTGATTTGGAGAATAACTTTGAGCCAAGTTACATTATTCCTCGTGGTAAGGGCAAAGTCGTTAAGGAGCTACAAGTGGCCGCCAAAAAAGCTGATGGGGTCTTTTTAGCGATGGACCCAGATAGAGAAGGTGAGGCTATTGCCTGGCATGTCCAGCAGCTTTTGGTGGAAAAAGGAATGACAGACAAACAATGTGTTCGCTGTACTTTCCATGAAATTACCAAGGAAGCAGTTGTCAATGCAATCAATCACCCTGTTGAATTAAACATCAATCTGGTTGATGCTCAGCAGGCCAGAAGAGTGTTGGATCGCTTGGTGGGTTATCAGGTGTCTCCAGTTTTATGGAAAAAAATTCGATATGGACTGTCTGCTGGAAGAGTGCAATCAGTTGCTTTGCGCTTAATCGTTGAAAGAGAACGTGAAAGAGAGGCCTTCAAGAGTCAGGAGTATTGGGAAGTGGAAGTGGCGGCAGACACACAGCTTTCAAAGGATGCACAAAGCACTGATGGTGGCAAAAAAATCAAGATATTTGATCAGGGCAAACTAGTTGAGCCATTAGCTTCGACTGTAGTAATTTTATCTTTATCTCAAATCAATGGAAAAAAAGCCTCAATCACAAATCAAGATGAGGCTGAACCTGTTGTAAAAGATCTGCAAACTGCTGAGTATGTTGTGCAGGCAGTTGAAAGACAGGAAAGAACTCAACAGAGTAAGCCTCCGTTTACTACCTCCACTCTCCAGCAAGCTGCCGCCAACCTGCTTGGTTTCTCGGCCAAACAAACCATGACTTTGGCTCAACAGTTATATGAAGAAGGTCTTATTACGTATCATCGCACCGACTCGATGGCTCTAAGCTCTAGTGCACTTGCAATGTCTCGAGATTATATTTCTCAAACATTTGGCAGTGCTTATTTACCCAGCAAACCAAGAGTGTTTCGCAGTCAAGCCAAAAACGCTCAGGAAGCTCACGAAGCAATTAGAGTGACAAACACTCAAGTAACTGTCGATCAAGTTCAACAACTAGCCCCTAGATTAAGCTCTCGCCACTCCAAACTTTATGACTTAATTTGGAGAAGATTTTTGGCTAGTCAAATGATGGCGGTCGTCTATGATCAAACTACGATTCTGGTGGAAGCTACCAGTAAGGCTCATCAAAAGCAAAAATATCTACTCAAATCGATTGGTTCAATTATGAAGTTTCCGGGTTGGCGAAGACTTTTTCCCACTGGTCAAGACACGCTTCTACCAGAAATAAAGCCAACTCAAGAATTAAACTTTTTGGATATTAACCCACTGCAAAAATTTACTTTGCCTCCGCCACGTTACAACGATGCTTCTTTGGTTAAAGAGTTGGAAAAACGGGGCATCGGCAGACCAAGTACCTATGCCAGTATTATCTCTGTCATTCAAGATCGTGGCTATGTAGATCGAGTGGAAAAAACATTTGTGCCAACAGCGGTTGGTTTCACTGTGTGTGATTTTCTAAGTTCCCATTTTCAGTACATTATGGACTATGAGTTCACCGCCCAAATGGAAGAAAATTTGGATGGGATATCTAGAGGAGAAAAGAATTGGCGGGAAGTGTTGTCAGAGTTTTGGCAACCTTTATCAATTAGGCTTGAGGATGTGCTAAAGAATGCCGAGAAAGTTCAGATTCCAACCCAGAAAACGGGGGAGAGCTGTCCTGAGTGCGGCCAAAAGGATGGAGGCGAAGTGGTGATTCGAACTGGTCGATATGGAAAGTTTTTGAGCTGCAGCCGCTACCCTGACTGCAAATTTACCAAGCCATTGGTGGAAACACTGAATGGTTTTGACTGCCCACTGTGTACAGAGGGTAAAGTTGTTATTAAACCTTCTCGGTTTGGCAAGAGTTTTTATGGTTGTAGCCGTTATCCTGAATGTGATTGGGCAAGTTGGAAAAAGCCGGAAAAAGGTGTCACAATTTCTCCAGCTGAGTGGCAGGAACAGCAGGCAAAAAGAGCCAAAAAACGCCAAACCAGCTCCAGAATAAAAAGAAGAAGAAAAAAATAACGGAAAATCAGCTAGTTTTGGCTGACGATTGTATTAATCGGGTTAACACCCGTTGAAAATGAGGGCTCTCGAATGGTTGATATTTTAAAGTGGAACTTCCAAGAAGAAAAGGTATCACTGTAGATGTGAGCATTTCTGGCGTTAATTCACTTACTTTGATGGTTACTGTCTGCCGAGTCAAACCACGCCAAGAACGGAATTTAATAATTCCGTCTTTTGCATCAGCACAAACGTCTCGTAAGTTCTTAATTATTCTGTTCAATTCCAAAGGTATCGGAAGTTTTTGAGTCATTTGAATTTGTGTGAGTATGGCAAGTAAATCTTCAATAGTCTGAATAGCCTCAAAATTTACTACATAGCCATCGGCAATCAGTGCTTCAACCAATGGTTGTAAAAGCTCAGAGTCAGTAATGCCTAAAGTTTGATCTATTCTAGAAAGAGGAATACATCCGTATTGTCGGATCAACTGGTCAATTCTCTCAAGAGTAGCTAAATCATACTCATTGTGATTGTTTGCCGCGTTGAGGATTACTCTGTCAAGCGCTCGACCATAATAGTTTGCAAGAATTTGTTTATATCTTGCGGCATTTTTTTTGACATCCAGCACTCTAACTGCGATGATTCGATTTATTGCTGTGTGCAAATACTGCGGAACTAAATCAGAGACAAAGACAACTGGCGGATTTTTGTAATCATAAAGTAACGATAGTTCGGCAAGCTGATTTGATATTTTTTTCAATTCCTGAAGAATATCGAAAATGGTAACAATTCTTTCTCCTCTTTCTGAATAAAAACCTCGATCTTGATCAAATTGACTGAGCAAGCCAATGATCTCCGGGAGGGTTTGAGCACTTTGGACTGCTTGAAGAAACTGATCATATTGGGTCACTGCTTGCTCTAAATTTATTAAACAGGTTTTTATTTGAGGGTGGTCAACTAACTGACTAGCGGGTGTGTCTTTATGGGGTGCGAAAGTACCGACGTCAATTGCAAATCCAAACTCATCGGTTATGGTTTTTTCTCGTAGTTGAGTTACCAATCTGGAAATGGCTGCTCTGGGATTGATCTCTCGGGAAGCTTGTCGGAGAAGTTCATTCAAAGTTAAGGTTCTTTTCCGAGTTTGTTCTGGTGCTGGAGCCTCATTTGGCTGGTGTACTTGTGGTTTGGGATAATAAGTTCCACGGCTCAATTCCTCTTGAGCGCTATTGATGGCTTGAAACAAAGTAGTACCCATTGGTTGCCATGCAGTTAGTAAATGATCTGGATGAGATACTCTTGACAATTGTTGAAATGCTGAGTGTACCTGGCTTGCATCAGCACGCCTCTCTATTCCCAACAGTTGCCAGCAATCAACTTGGTCATCTACCCTTTGTAACAGAGTATATAAGGGGTTAAGTTTTTCCAAAAATAATAATAATCGTTTAAGCTCTTCAAGTTTGTCGGTATTTTTTGGTAACTGAGTGTCGATAACGTGAAGCTGTGCTCCAACCTTATCTTCAATATCTGCTTGATAGCGAACTAAAACAGGATACTCGTGATAGAGTAACGTCAATCTTATTCTGATCAAGAACTTCCAATATTGCACTTGAAGTTCGCTTTTTTTAGATAATTGATCTTTCGATGGTGTTGTAGAAGACAGTTCTTTAACAAGTAAGGCGGCGAACTCATTTGCCATGTCCAGTTGTGGTTTAAATGGATATTTGCCGCTTGCCACTAAGGTTTTAAGTTGAGAGGCAATTGCCAAAACACTACCAGCAATTTCTTCCGCTGTCGCTGGCTTAATATTTTCAAGAGCAGATAATGCGTTTGCTTCTTGAATTTGCTGAGATTCTGCTTGAGTCATGGATGATGGTTTTCTGCAATTAAGAACAGATCTATGCTTCTTAAAGAATAAAATGATATTATCAATTATACCAACAACTCAACCAGACAAAAAGAATTGGTTACAATAAAATCTACCTTATGCATATTGCGCTTTTTGGTGGAGCTTTTGATCCACCCCATTTGGGTCATCTGCAAGTCATTCAGCAAATACTCCAGCACAATCTGGCTGACCAGATTTGGGTGATTCCGGTTGGCCAACACGATTTTTTAAAGCAAATGAGTTCCTCAAAGTGGCGAGTGGAAATGCTTGAGTTGTTATTGGCAGAGTTACCAGAGCATGTGCGTTTAGCTGTTCAGATTAATCTCTGTGAGATTGAAAGACTTGGAATAAGTCATTCACTTGACACACTCAATCAACTACAACTGCAACATCAAGAACATCAATTTTCATGGATTATTGGATCGGATAATTTGGCAAAGTTTCATCTGTGGGATCGCTATCAAGCACTGCTGGCTAGTTATCCCGTTTTGGTGTATCCGCGCACCAGTTTTCCATTCCAGCCTCTTTATCCAAACATGAGGTCGCTTTCAGAACTAAAAACGATCGACATTTCATCTACAGAAATTAGAGCTACATTAAGTAAATGTATCGATTGGTCAGAGTGCCACCAACTGTTGACGAACTGGCTGCCCGCCTCGGCGAACTCCAG
>DAOLOF010000001.1:0-16451 GCA_035416965.1 Candidatus Woesebacteria bacterium | reverse complement strand
TTCAATCTCATCAATTATATTTTTCTTTTAAGAAAGAGAAAGTATGGCAGTAGCTAAGTACAAGCAACTTTATCAAATGATGCGAGTTCAAGAAGAGAGTCTGTTTGCCGAGTTCGCCAAACTTCATCAACGGTATCAGCAATCACCTAAACAACATCAGGCAGAATTTAATCGACAGGGGGAGCAGGTTTTGGAGGTGGTGAGAGATTGGGAGAGGCGGCTGTGTTCGCCGATGGGCAGAACTATCTATGGTCAATATTCCAACCAAGTTTCGGAAAAATTCTGGCAATTAGTTAGAGATGAGTTTCCAGCCATTGATATGGTCGGGGTCAAAATCGAGTAATATCATCAAAAATATGGCAGAAATAACACAGCGGTCGATAATAAAGTTTGTCCGCTTGGTGCTGAAGAAAGCAAACCGAGAGCGAGTTATCATTGGTATCTCTGGAGGTGTTGATAGTAGTGTTGTTTTGGCTTTATTAACCAAAACATTGCCCAAAGAAGCGATCACACCTGTTTTTTTGCCATATCAAGATCAGGATATGACCGATGCTTATTTTTTGTGTGAGGGGCTTGGTTTTGAGACTTCAAAGTGTCTTGAAATAAACATTGGGTCTGCAGTACAAAAGCTAGCCGACCTCATTCTTCAAGATTCTGGCAGTAATAATGAAAATGAAAATCAGTCAGAACTTGCCAAACGAATCCGTTTGGGTAATATGATGGCCAGAGTTAGGATGATCGTTCTTTTTGATTTGGCCGCCGCCAACAATGCTTTGGTTGTCGGCACAGAAAATCGATCCGAGAATCTATTGGGCTACTTTACGCGCTTCGGGGATGCAGCCAGCGATCTTGAACCCATCGCTCATCTTTATAAAACTCAAGTGATGCAATTAGCTGAGGAACTGGAGTTGCCAAAACGGCTTCTTTTTAAACCACCAAGTGCTGAGCTGTGGGTCGGCCAAACTGATGAAGCGGAAATGGGCTTTACCTACCAGCAAGCCGACTCTATCTTAATGGAGTTAGAACTCCAAGCGCGGCAATCTCAACGATCTCTAATTGAGCAAGTGGGTGAGGAGCTGACAAAAATATCCGATCAGACGACAGATCCATCTCAGGCAATGAGAGCGAAAGTCTTACAAAGAGTCAAACAAAACTGGTTCAAACAAGAAGTATCGTATAAAATGAATCTACAGTAGCTATTATTTTCATTAATTAGTGTTTAATGGTATGACAAAACAAGATACTATTTCCTCTGAAAATAACTCGAAGCCTCAAGCTGATGGTTACTACTCCGATGAAGAACTGTTAATGGATGATGAACTCGACTTGAGTTTCTTGGATGAGTCAGAAGAGTGAATAAGCTGAATAGAAAAGGGGTGTGGTTATTGGGTTGTGTCTCTAAATGGAACCTCAGATTCTTTTAATGTTGGAGCTGGTGTTTGAGGCGGAGCGGATGAAGTTGGAGAATTTCTTCTTGCAGAAAAATCATTTTCAATGCCCCGCAAAAAGTCCTTGACAATACGTTGAGCAACGAGTTGATCATTGCCTCCTCCATAGGGTACTACTACAGAAAAGGCAATAACATCACCTGTCGGTCTGCCATTGATTACTCTTTCTGCGAGTCCAGCAAAACGGATGTGGGGAGGAGAGGAGTCATCTGAACTAGTTTCAGCTGTTCCAGTCTTGCCCATTACTCTCCATCCATCACTCGTGTTATTGTGGTTGAAAATGATATTCGCAGTATAATTCGTGGCCTTATACAAGGTTTCTCTCACTGTTTTTAACATTGCTGGAGTAATGCCAGTTAATCTTGATGGATCTAAAATTACACTTTGGCCAGGAACTGCCTCAAACTCAAGTTCTAGACCAGCAATTAGAGCAAAAAATAGAGCCTCGTTATAGGTAGTGTTGCTTAAACCGCCTTGCCCAATGGCGCTAAGAAGCCGCTCGTTTTCTGTCGGAGGTCTTGGCACACCATCTTCTCCCCCCATTAGGTTGGTAATCATGCCAGTACTACAACCTGTTAATCCTGGGACTTGTGATTCACCTACCCATCCTCCTTGATGGGCAATGGCAAATACATTGTCAATGCCAATAACTTCTGCTACTAATTTCAGGATGGCGGGGTTGTTTGATCTTATGACTGCTTCAAGCGCTCCCATTTGTTGTGTACCAGCCATTCTTTCCCAGTTGCTCACTCCTAAATATTGTTGCTGGACAGATACAGATTCTTGATCTAAACCTGCCTGAAGAGCAGCTAGCAAAGTCAAGATCTTGGCTGTTGAACCAGTTGGAATTGCTTCGGTACAAGCACGGTTGGTGGCAGTTGGGCCGATAGTCTGGGTTTTTGGGTCGTACTCTACAGATGGCATAGCTGCCAATGCGGCAGTTTGTGTTTCGGTGTTAATGTAGATAAATGTACCATTGGCAGATGGTTGAACTGTTTTGCCTCCTGAAACACTAATTGGAGAACGACCCACATACTGAGCCATAATTGTTTCTGTTAATCGTTGCCACTCAGAATTTATGGTGGTGTTAACCTCTCCTTGTTCAATTTGAGTCCTAAGTGTTGGCCATTGATAATTAAAACCCAAGGCTGCTTGAGCAGCACCGCCTTCAACTCCTCCGTGCATGGTCTGCTGGTGAATTTCCTTCATCAATTCTGGATTAATGGAATCTTCAGCAGTACTCCCCACAATTAAGGCTTTGAGTGGTCCACGTCCAAACTGAGCTGATTCGTTAAATCTGCGAAGGGAAAGAGCTGACTGAGTAGCCTGGGTTCTTCCACCAATGCCTGTTGCTATTTCATAGACTACATATGTTTCACCATTTATTACTTGTAAATCTAACACTCTGACTGGAGTTGCGGTTGATTGATTAACAAAAATGGTGGATCCTTCTTGATCTGTCGGAACTGCTTGAATATCTGGATTGGCAAGGTCAAGCCATACTATCAACTCGTCAGAGTTGTTACTATTAACCACTGCTCTAATCATTTGCTCAAATGCTTCGCGTCCTGAAGAAGTAGGCAATAATTCAATAGGTCTACTCTCAATACCAATTTCTTTGAGGGCTTGGGAAACCAGATGCGGCTGTTGAATTCGTAAAAGCGAAGAAGGGAGGCGAGATTGAGTCGCTTCTACCCGTCTCATCAAAGAACGAGCGACATCGAAAACGGAATGAGTTGCTTCTGCCTGTTTCATCAAAGAACGAGCAGCATCGAAAACTGATGGTTTGTCTTCGGGAGTCTTACCCTCTTTTGTGGACTCTGGAGATGAAGTGGTATTAAGAATGGTTGCTGCCAATATTTCTGGTTCGAATTCTCCCACATTGTTTCCGCTTGCAAGAGTTGTTTTCTCAACAATAATTGCTGGCCCAACTGGAGGAGTGATCAATTGACCAACCAATAAGACCTTGTTAGGGATGGTTTCAAGAGCTTGATCATCATCAGTAGTTGATCCTGATTGATCAAAATCAGGAGTGAGATTGTTTTGAACGTAGATGGCACCTTTTTGGTCAATTAAAAGAATGGCACCATCAGCAACTTGGTCCTCAAGAGACTTCGGTAGGTCAATGGATACACTAGAAATCGGTGTTAGTAGTACGTCATTAAGTGTTTCTGCAGAAAAAAGTTGTTGATCTTCTGGTGAGAGGGGGTCTGTGTGACCACTAGGTTTGATGATCTCTGCTCTTCCAGCTTTTTGATTAAATACCATCCATTCTCCTGATTCAGTCTTGCCAATAGGTGTCATTGGGAAATCAGCTTGAATTTTTTCAAAAACATTGACAGGAAGCCATTCTTCCATTCCTTTATTAAATGGCAGAGAAGCTCCCGTGTGAGGAATTAACGTCTGAGGTGGAGTTGATTCTTCAATATCAACTAGGAGGGGTTGAGGCCCTTGTTTAAGTTTAATCAGTTCTTCACTATCAGACGAAGAATCGACAGCAACAGGTTTGTCTTTGAGAGCTCGTAAAGCAATCAAATCAATATAAGTGAGTTGATGATCAGGTGGTTTATTCAATAGAGTCGCCAACTCAGCCCTGGCAATTAAAGGATCGGCCGGAGTGTGGTCTAGATGCAAATCTTGGTAGGCTTGGAGAACTGCCTCATCGGAAGCCTTGACAATCATCTCTTCGGCACATTGAGTTGGCTCAAGCATGCCATGAGTATTGATTTGAGTCGGATCTGTAAAAAGATTGCTAACATCAAGTGCTGAAACCAATTGACCTACTATTGCTTGCATTCCTTTAAGTTGGTCATCGGAAAGTGTGAGCCGATCATCGTATACCATCAAGACATGAATATTTTTACTATTTAGGCCCGTAGTCTTACTCTCTGGATCCTTATCAGTACAACCACCCCCAGCTTGATTAAGATCGCGAAACACCACTAGTGTGGGCGGGTTATTGCTATCAGTAAAATAGACAGCCAGATGATATTGTGAACCATGGGCCTTCGTCACCAGATCAACTAAATCTACGGGCAAAGCAGGAAATACTCCATTCTCAACATCTGATAAGCCTAAATGATGAATAGTTACTCGAACGCCATTTTGAGTTGAATTGCTACTCTTGATTAAACCGCTGTCGGGATCTTCCTTGGAAATAGGATTGGTAATTCGAGGTTCAATGACTTTTCTCAAATCCTGAAGGTGGAAGCCAGCACTCGGACCTACTCCGGTAATAATTGCCCACTCGTTTTTGTCGTCAGTGGTTCGACCGGCATAAATAATTGCCTCAAGTTGGCCAGATGAATTTCGAACACTGAAACCAAAGCTCCCATCCATTTCAACTGAAATTGATTCGTCAACCAAATATTCTACATCTGGATTTAGCCCAAAAGCTCTCATTGTGTCTGGTGAATCAAAAAGGTGAGCTTTGAATGATTCAACGGCTTCTTCTCTCAGGTTCTCTCCTGCCGAAGAATTTTCACTATAGGCGATTACTTGTTCTAGAGTAAGGGGGGAAACAGACTGCTCATTAATATCATCAGCGATTTGAGTTGGACCAAGTTCAGCGGCTTTGTTTGTGCCTACCGGTCTAATGAATATGGAGGGTTGAGTCTCATCCTCAATTGGTTCTAAGATAGCAGTTGATGCAGTATCAGGGGCAGGCTTCCCTTGAATTTGTCTTGATTCTTCAGGAGTGATTGCTCCAGTTCTTTCTAGATAGTGAAACAGGTTTATTTGACTGGATTGACCAGTCATAACCAGTTTGGCAAAAGCACTCATGACAGCTCTTCTGTCATGAGCTACCTTAAGAATTGTTCTAAGTTCATTTTGGGAAATTGATTTTAAGGTGGTTGGTAAATGATCTTCTATTTCTAATTTGAGCTGACGAGCTTGAGCAGCGGAAATTTCTTGACGATCTTCAAGCTGATCTACAAAACGTTTAGCGCGCTCAATCCATTTTTGGGCTGAATCAATGGTTTCCAGATTGTAAAGACCCGGTTGTTGAGAGACTACTGTCAGCATGATAGTCTCTGCTTCACTTAGTTCTTCATGGGAGTTTGCCCCGAATAGATAATTGGCACCAGCATCAATACCGTTTGTGATGCCGTTGCCATAGTTGGTAACAGCGGCATACATCTTAACTATTTCTTCAGAAGAGTACTGAGATCTGATTGCAGCAGCCATACAAATTTCATTAAGTTTTCTACCAAAATCTGTCTCGCCAATAGATTCGGGATAGTAGACTTGACGAGCCAGTTGCATTGCAATAGTGCCACCTCCACCGCCCGCACCAACTTCTTTTCCAACAATGGAATCATAGACAGCTCTGGCAAGGGCAAAGATCGAAAAACCTGCCTGATTGGCAAGTACTGCGCGCTCTTCCGAGGCACTGATAGCCTCGAGTTGTTGAGGCGAGAGGTTTATATTACTTGATTGCGCCAAAGCGTCAATGGGAGCTAGAGAATCAGGTGTAAACCGTCGTATTGCTGGAGCGAGTAACAAGTCAATTTGTGATGCGACTTTTTCTATTGCAACTTTTGGCCACACAGACATCCATTTGTCTGCGGGGACAGACTGAGTCAAGACTCGAGTAACCTCAAACAGATTGAGTGGTCTTATCTCTCCGTTTGGCAGCTGCACTTGAATATTTCCATTTGAAGCGCTATTAAATAGGTTCCCTATTTCTTCTCTGCCAGTAGCCATTTGAACAAAAAAATTACCACTTTCTTCCATCACTGGTAAACCTGTTGGAATATGGATAAGCGTGTTATTTGTCACAGAGTTTGCAGGATTTACCGGCGCCGCCGCGGCGATGATGCGAGGTAATGAAAAAGTGATTGCTTTAACTGTAGCAGGACGAATGCCGACGGTTTCAAGATCACTTTTGGGGATGACAGTGTGAACAGCTGAATTGATTGGGGAAAAACCAGTGCCAGTGGCATAGACAAGAACATCGTCTTCTTGCCTGATAAATAGTGGTCGACCATCACTCATTACTTGGTCTGGAGAGGGGAGAAAAACCTTTCCTTCGTATTGGATTTTAGATCCGTCTGGACTAATGAACAGGTTGTGTTTATTCATACCAAAAAACTGTCGAAATAAAGTCATAGCTCCTTCTGAGGGACTCAACGAGGCAATGTCGGTAAATGAAATTCCCTCTGGAGGAACTGGATAAGTGCTGATATCAATTTTCCCCAAAGTTCTAAGATCACTTGCGTTGATCACAGAACCAATAACTTCGACTCCATTGGGGCGAAAAGTCACCAACATCCCATCTTCATTGACATAGACCAATTTACCCTCGTGATGGAATATTGATGATCCGCTAGTGGCCAAAGATAGTCCATATTGTTTAACAAATTCAGACAGAGGCAATAAGTTTTGATTAGTTGCCGAAATCAAGTTTCCTTTATCATCGATAACGATTGGTTGCTGGGAAGCGACATCGAAATATACCTGTTGACCAGTTGTGGTTACAAAAAAATCACTTTCTGCATCAGAAACAGCGGCTAATACTCTGGTAGGCTGACCCTCTTGTTTGACAACCAATAGTTGATGATCATCGCTAACAAGCGCTTTATGGTGGTCTGTTTCGTTCAATAATTGAGCAGCCTCAATGATTAATCGTTCGTGACTTAATTCTTCAACACCCCCAGCGGTCAGTGCGCTGATTGGCAAGGGAAAATGAGCAAGTGGCTCCGTGGTAATTGTGTTCGGTGGATTATGAGATAACACCACACACTCAAGGTCTTGTTCTTTTATGGCAATTTCTTGAGCTTGAGCTGTTGGATCGGTTGAGATGACTTTTTTTCCAGCTATTTCACGGAAAGGAGCCGTCAAACCCGGTCGAATGATAAGTTCGTCTGGATCTATTGAGGCTCGGGTAATACTAACTACGTTATCGGTTGGTTTGGGTTGTAGGGTGACTGTTTGACTGCCGTCATCATTTTGTACTGTATAGACGAAATGTTGTCGGTTTGTTTCAACAATTCGTTTTGCGAGTTGATCTTCAGGTCCTGGAGAAAGGGAAATTCGTACATAGCCTGGGCCATCGGGGACAATTACCACTTGGGACGAGTTTACACCTAAAGACTCAGCGATTTCGGTGATTGATAAATGGTTGATTGAGATCAAGGGCACTCGCTGAAGTGATAATCTACCGTTTTCAGTTAGTTGCTCAACTGGTTCCATGCCCATACCTTGCAACATATCAAAGAGATCAATGGTGGTGCTGGTTTCTGTTGAGACTGGACTATCTGGAGTGAGGCTGGGCAGAGAGCTAACTGGAATAGTAGAGCTACTGCGACAAGAACTGTCAACTGCTCTTGCCCAAGCTTGAAGCAAAGTAACTTTTCCTTGTTCATCTGTTGGAAGCTGGGACGATAGTGCGTTGTACAAAGTTTTAAAATTATCTGGAATTGGAAATTGACCTCTTTGTACTGCCAGAGAAATTGCATTGCGACGGGCTTCAGCATTGGTTATTGGAATATTTGCAAGAGTAGTGACAAGCTGATTTGGCAAATCTATCTCAAACTGAGTCAAAATACCTGCTTGGCTGCTTACAACTTCGACTTCCTGAGTAACTGGATTTCTTTGTAACTCCAAAAATTCTAAAGTAACAGGATTAAGTCGATATTCAATCTCTCTCTCTCTATCAATGATGATAATTTGGTCTGGAATGTCTGGATCGGTGTAGGTAGATGTTTCCGAGAGATCAATATTGGCCGGAAGATTATTGGTTTGTTGTAATAAAGTAAGCAACTGTCTTTCTTGTAAAGTTGAGGGTGGATCAGTGGCTCGTGGGATAAGATTCTTGGTCAATGGGGGCGGGGGAGGAGGGGGAGGGCCAAACTCAAACTGGACATCATCATCTGTTTGAATGAGAGCAATTCTTTCACCGGGGCGAATTAGGGACTCTTTTGGATTAGATGACAGAGCATTTAAAACGCGAATTGGATTGCCAGATTCATCTACTACGGCCAACTGAATAGTATCGTTTTTGGTGGCTCGAATTATGTCCCATGTGCCAACATCAATATCATCACCAGCGACGCTACCTTCCATACTACTCAAAAATCTGGCCACTATTCCTGAAAGAGTGTCTCCAGCTTGAACAATTCCCATCATAGTCACAGCATCTCCACTATTGTTATAAAGAGTGGGATTGGAGTAGGTTGGTTCTGGCCTACTAGTACCAGGAGGATTAGTGTCAGTCTCAATGGGAGGCCCGGTGCTAGGAATTTGAGGAGCCATGCTGGGCGGAAGTAGCTCGATTGGAGCTAGGTCTGGTTCAACGGGTTCTGTAGTTGGAGGAGAATCAGTGAGACTGTCGTCCTGATCGGGTGGTTTGGTTGTTGGAAGTTGATTAAGCCGTTCAACAAAAGTGGGCGGTCTAGTTGCTGGTTGTTGTTCTGCCAATAGTGATGGTTGCTGTGATGTCGTTAATAGCTCGACAGCTGTCTTTATTGTCGGAACTTCATCAATCACTGCTCGACCTTCGTCAGTCACTGCTCTGATCATCAGCTCAGCATGAGAAGGAATTAAATTTATATCCTCAACAGGAATAATGCCCTGACTGGTAATTATCAATAACTCAACTTGATTGGTTACTAGGGATCGGTAGAGATTAATTACTGTTGATTCAGGCAATGAAGCTCTCAGACTGGCCAATAATCCTTGTCCTGGTTCGAGAGCAAGTCTGATACCTTCTTGATCGTGATAGACCTGGTGAGCATCATCAAAGATTGTGAGAGTGGGTGGCGGCAGTGCTGTGTCGGCGTCTTGAAGTAGATAGCGCATCAGATCGACTTGATTAAACTCACCCATGCACATTTTCGAATGAAGACTGTTGACTTGTTGACCCTCAAATAAATCAACCAATCTTGACAGCAATACTTCATCGGAAATTCCAAGAGCGTGAGCTTGAGCCTGCAATGGTTGAATGAAATCACGATAAATCTGTCCTTCTAACACTCGGTCTGCGCCAGCGTGCTGATCAAGTTCATCACTTGAAAGAGAGCGAATTGTTTCTCCTAAATCATCATCAAGAAGAGCGGCGTCAAGAGCGCTGATATCGTCATCGACTTGGCCGTCGAGTAGTCGGGCAAACTTATTTCCAAGTGTTTCACCGGCTACCAAATCAATTCTAATCATTACTTGTCTGCCGTCTTTTGAGCTGAAATAATAATCATGAACTGCGGGCTGGGGTGAGGGTTCATTTTCGCTTTGGTTTTGATCGACTTCAACAGCAACAGGTTGCGAGCTGGTAGGATTTGGTCTTTGGGTAAAAAGAAGACCAAGACCGTTCTTTAGCCAGTTCTTTATAGTTGGTTGAGCTTTTGATACCACGACAAAGGAACCGCCCGTCTCTAAGCGGGCTACTTCACCATTATTAGCAACACGCATCACACTGACTGCATTGGGATTATTTTCTGTAGGTGAGTGGAAAACTAGAATTTGAGCCTTAGGGGTATTGAGTTGATAGAGGAGAGCAGGTGTCTCGGCTGTTTCTGGTGAAGGCGCGGCTGTCTCCTCGGCTGGAGTGGCGATATTTTTCACTGTCTGCACTAGTCGAGCGGGAAATTGAGATATGGCGCCAATAACTTGATTTTCTGTCCGAAGTATTTCGCCGAAAATCCACCCCCCTTGACCAAGGAAGTATTCGGGATGTTCAGTTGCCAACTTTATCAATTCTTCTTCTGATTTTATCTGGGCAACCGGATTGACACTGCCAGTCTCAACGTACTTAGCAACCATATCACCTAGAGAAGCAGCTGATTGGGTGGCATTATAAGTAGCTATGCCTGTTTGAATGGCATGTAGCCATTTCATGGAGTGGCTTTCAGTAGTTTTAGTTTCACTTCTTTGAATAAATTGACCCATTTCCCCCACCAAGTTACTAAACAGGGTGTTAAGCATAATCACCAGATTGGCTCCACCCATCTCTCCCTCAGCCAGAGTAGGTGAGAGTTTACTTAACACGGCATAGCTTAGTCCCGACAAAAACGACGTACTTACCAGCGCAGCTTTTTCGAAATTAGTTTTGGCTTGTTTAAGACTAATAATTAACTTTTTAACTGACTCAATACCGCCAAAAGCCATCTTGGTCGATATAGCCAACTGTCGCAACTCTCCTGGATTAGCACCTAAAGCCTTAATAGATGGCAAACGACCCAAAAAGGTTGGTAGTAAATTCATTTTTAAAGCATAGCCGAGTCCACCGACCATGGCTTCTCTGAATCTCTCTGGAGTAATTGACCCAGAGCGTACTCCAAATCCGTACTCATCTTTAAGAAAACACTCTTCCAGTCTACCTGCCAATTCTTGCAAGCTGATGTCTGTAGCTTTACCAGCTTTTTGTTCGCCAATAATTTGATCCAAAGAAGTGGTCCAGCCTGCTTTGATCAGCCTGCCCAACCACCACTCAAAGCCGTAATGATAGATTACGTCCTTGAGCATAAAACCAGTGACGGTTTGATTGAATGCTGATAAAAAAGAGGTAACTTTGGCAACTTGGAGGCTGATTGATTCAATATTGACACCAATATCAAGTCCCATGTTTTTTACTGTTTCAAGACCTGTGGGTTCTTTGGTAGATGCTTGAAGTCTCTGAACCAGTTTCATTTGAATGCGCATTTCTCTGGCTTTGAGTTTTTCTTCTCGAGTACCAAAGGCCTGAATGGCGGCTTGGCCGAGAGCTGTCTGATCAAGCCGCTGATTGAGTCTGGTTGCCCAGTCTTGGGCTTGAGTTAAACGAGTCTGAAACTGATGTAACTGCTTCTGGATCCAGGAGAGTTGAGTATTAACTGCAGCTGATTCGGGGGAAGTATGGACAGTAAAATTTGTTTCTGCCACTGAAGGTGAAGCAGAAACAGCAGCCGGCTGTGAATCCCTATCTGGAGGAATAGATGAACCTTGATTACCAGATCCAAAAAGAACTTTTATCTGATCAGTTGGTGTAGTCTGAAGATAACGAGTGTCAAGTTTATCAAAAGTGACACTAAGACCTTGTTTTTTTTGAGCTCGAAAATCGGTAAAAGGTTTTGCCTCGAAATCAGCTCGAGAAACAACTCCTCCTGACCATTTTTTAAAAGCAGCAACTTGAGGAGCGTGGCCTTCTTGAGCTCTTTGAGCAATTAAAGCCGCTTTTTTAGCTTGCATTGACTGCCCACCGGTGAAAACAAGTTTCGCCAACTCCATAATTCTCGCTCCAGTACTTTGGAGTTCCTGCAAGCCAGATACTATCTGAGTTTTTGTCAATTGCTGACCTTCAGAAAAATTGTGTGGTGAATGAGTGGCTTTTTCACCCATACCTATTGCCATGGCTATTGGTTCCTTTGAAGTTGTTGATATTGGAGTATCACCTTGAGCATTTCCTCAAAACTATTATGTTGGAGAGCTTTAAGATAGGCTTTATTTAGACCCAATGCTTGCCAGCGTTTTGTTTGTCGGGCGGCATCGATCAGGGCATTAGACATCCAAGTGACGGTTTCTTGATACAATCGATCAACCAGCTCAGCCATTGCAAGACCACTTTTTTGTTCATAAAGTTGCTGAAGCTGAAAAAAAATTTGGCCGTCCTCATCTTGATTAAGCTTTTTTTGCCAGCGTCTTTGTTCGAGAGGACTAAGGTGGTTTTTTATTTCTTCCCAGACTTTGAGAGAGACAATCCCATCAATGAATGGTTTAGAAAGAGTGTTCAATGAATATTCGTATCCCAAGTTTTTTACAGTTGGTTGTTTGGGGGTGTCTTCTTCATTTTCTGTAACAGGTTGTGATCGATTTTGTGGCAATAACTGTTTAAAGAAAGAGACAATTTTTTCCCTGTTTTGATCTTTAGCTGGCGGACTTTTTGGAGGAACTAGCCTGGCTCGAGCTTGTGCTGTTTCTGCCTCTTTTTGAGCTTCTTGATATAACTGAGGAAGTTGAGCAATTAAATCGGGTTGACGCGACTCAATGAAAGCCAACAAGTTTTTATTAAGTGCCCGAGGCGAGTAGTGTTGAGCAACCCGATCTAAAAAGAACTGTTGTGCTGGTTTAAGTTGGTGACTTCCCAATAGATGGGTGAGTTTGGCTCGAAACAACTGCTGGGCAAGCGATGAGTTTTGATTCATACAAAACAAAACAGACTTTAATGTCGGTTCTACAATGTCATGAATTATAGAAGAAATGTTACTAGTTTTGTCGAGTAAAAATCCTCAAAAATCTCAATAAATGATCGCTTGATTCCCTTTTAAATAGATTGATTATAATAAAGCGATCACATGCGAGTTGCTCTTCTGGTTCCTCATCTATTTTTTCAGCAGCAGTTGCTTGATAAAGTAATATTTTCTCCAGGAGAATTAGCTTTATCTTTGGCTGGTGAGTTGGGGCAGTTGGGTCATGAAGTGACGTTGTTTAGTCCTGGGCCAGTGGGAGACAAAGCAAAATGGCAAAGAATGAGAGTATCAAATATATGTGCCAATTTGAATCAATTTGAGCTTGAGTTGGCACAAAGAGGGGATAGTTATTTAGATCTGCTAAAAAAACACCCCCTTACTTTTGTGACTTTGGCTAGACAAATTCAGGTTGAAATGGTTGCAGAAGCATATCACTGGGCGAATCGAGGAGAGTTCGATGTAGTTCATGTTTGGTGTAATGAAGAAGAACAGGCCTTAGCTATGGCGAAACTTTGCCGAAAGCCAATATTATTCAACCATCACGAACCGTTCAATTTTCTTGCTCGATATAGAAGTATTTTCCCTAAATACCCACATTTAAACTGGGTATCTTTTTCTTTATCTCAGCGGCAAACTTGGCCAAGTCAACACTCGCGCAAAGTAAACTGGGTGGGAAATGTTTATCACGGTTTAGCTTTGGATCAATACCAAGCGATGTTTCAAAAAGGAGAGTATTTGCTTTACGCAGGTAGGCTCATTGAACCCAAAGGTGTGCATTATGCAATTGCCACGGCCAAACTCCTTAACTGTCGGCTCAAGATAATGGGCAAACATTACGCGGGTTATAATCACGATCGTTATTGGCAGGAATTTATTCAGCCGGAGATAGATGGAGGAAAAATCGAGTATCTGGGGTTTGTCAATGATACTTCTGAGAAACAACATCTCTTTGGACGGGCGCGAGCCCTAATGATGCCATCAACCTGGTCAGAACCTTTTGGCTTGGTAATGATCGAGGCTTTGGCTTGTGGTACACCAGTTGTCGGTTTTAATGGAGGTTCAATTCCAGAGATAATTACTTCTGGAAAAACAGGGTGGGTGGTGCCGTATCAGCCTGAAATAGATAAAAGTAGTAAAACTCAAACCACATTAAAATGGATAACTCTCAAAAATAATCCCAAGTTTTTAGCAAATGTGGAGAATCTTGCCGCAGCTGTTGCAAAAATATCTCAAATCAAGAGAAAAGACTGCCGCAAAGAGTTTGAACAACGGTTTTCTTCAACACAAATGGCTCGTGGCTATGAACAACTTTACCAGCAATTGAGTGCTGACGATACTTACAAGACACACTCTCACTAGACAATAACTAAATCTCCTTTAATGTGAGGATGAGGATCGTAGTCATTAAGAATAAAATCCTCGATTTGAAAATGATCTATATCAGTGACTTGCGGGTTAATGGTTAAAGTCGGGAGAGGTTTGGGTTTTCTTCTTAATTGTTCGATAGCTGGTTCCAGATGATTGGTATAAATATGAAGATCACCGATAGTATGAATGAACTCTCTTGCCTCAAGGCCAGTGACTTGGGCCACCATCATCAGTAAAAGTGAGTATTGAGAGATGTTAAAGGGTAGGCCCAAAAAAGCATCGGCGCTTCGCTGATAAAGTTGTAGTCTTAATTTATTTTTAGTGACATTAAACTGGAAAAAGGTATGACAGGGGGGTAATCGCATCTGTTTGATTTGGGATGGATTCCAAGCAGAAACAAGCATAGCTTTGGAATCAGGCTGAGTTTTGATCTCTTGAATGACTTGGGCTAATTGATCAATTTCACCACCCGCATAATCTGGCCAATGCCGCCACTGATAACCATAAACTGGTCCCAAATCTCCTTTGTCATCGGCAAAACCATCCCAGTAATGAATCTTTTTTTCTTGTAAAGCTCGAATATTTGTGTCTCCTGAGACAAACCAAAGCAACTCATTGACCATCATTTTGAAGGGCATCTTCTTGGTAGTAAGAATGGGAAAGCCGCGTCTCAGATCGAAGCGCATTTGATAGCCGAAAGTGCTTTTGATGCCGTGAATACCTCGAGTTTTTTTTGATTTGCCATTCCTAATGACATGAGCCAAGGCTTTTAGGTATTGAATCATATTATGATAAAGTTTGTTTTCTAAATATTTAATATTTGATAAAACGGCCCAACTATTTGTACTCTTTAATGGTAATACCTCCGTCACACAAAATACGAGTAACATAATCTGCCTGATGTGGCTGTTTGTAGATGATGGTTTTTATGCCGCTTTCTATCAGCATACGAGCGCAAGTAGGGCAAGGCATCAGATTCAGATAGAGAGTAGACCCATCAATGTTGAGCCCAGCTTGAAGAGCCTGCAAAATTAGTTCAACTTCGGCGTGATTGGTGTCGTAATGATTGAGATCCTGTGGTGGCGTTCGATTTTTCTCTTTGCTTGAGCCGTGCAGTAGAGAATAAGTCTCAAAGGGGACCACTTTGTTGTGAGCCGTCAACAAGATTTGATTCTTTTGAACTAATACCGCACCTGTTTGCCAGGTGTGATCAAATGATTGAGCGGCTACTTTATCCACCAACTCCATAATTTGCCGATCATTAATGATATTAGAAGGGTGAATTTCAAGCGGGGTATTTTGAGCGCTTATTTTTTGAGCGTACTTTATTGCTTCGTCTTGATTGATGAAAGCGCTAACTAGTTTGTATGGGATTTTGCGATGTTGGATTGCCTGATACTCTTCTCGATAATGAAAGGCTCTGTGCCACGAACCATTAATCCCAATGACTGCCGTCCATTTGTGCGAGGCGATGATGGCTGGGGTGTCTTTTTGGGAGTAGAGCAGCACTTCGATTGATGGCAAACTTGAACTGGCTCTTTGCGCGATCTTTAATCCCTCAAACAAAGTTGCTTGTGACAAAGAAGCAAATTGGGGCGACTGCTCCAGACCAATAATTGCTTTTTCCGCCAATAAACCCCACACCAGGGGTTTGGCCAGATGTTGGCCCAGTTGTTGAGTGAGTTGTGCTACTCGAGCGGCTGAAATATCTCTTGAGCCCAAAATAAATACGGCCTGCTGGGGTAAAGATAATTGAGGTTGCCAGTGTTGAATTTTAATATCACCTCTCATACTAATTGAGCAGAGGTAATTGATAAAAGAATAAAACTCTCAAAACTCTATTGATCAGACTGATACTTGCGCTTGTATCTTTCCACCAATCGGTTCATGTATTCTGATTCGCGCTGATAAAGAGCGATGTTTTCCAAAGGTGTGTGCTTGAGAGGCTGATATTTCCAGGTACAAAGCTGAGGATGATTAAAAGGAATAAACTGAACGTGCAGGTGGTTGGTGACACTCATCTGGGCAGACTCGCCACCTTCTCGAAGTAATGTCCACATACCAGCGCATTGATGCACCTTTTTTATCATTTTCTTGGCGACATAGTTAAATTGACGAATTGTTTCCCATTGAGTTTGACTCAGTTGTTTGGGAGAGCTTATGTGTTGGCGTGGAATAGCCATCAGTTGGCCGTCGGTGTAGGGAAATAAATTTATTGTAAGAACTATCTCATTTTCTTCAAGCAATATATATTTTTTCTTAAGATCACAAAAAACACATTTGCCCGTGTTTCTCCAGATTTGGGCATAGTCACCAGAAAGGCGAGCATTTTTGTAGTACTGCTGAGTGTCGGAGAGTGGTTGAGATTTCACAATGATAAATTAACTGCCCAATGGCTTCTCTTCTTGACCAAGAAAATCTTTTAATAATTCATTAAGTTGAGCAGAGGCACTTTTTTTTAATATCTGTGTGG